>JAYVAZ010000670.1:0-7447 GCA_043750675.1 Pseudobdellovibrionaceae bacterium
AATATCGTAGTTGTTTGCCTGCACTAATACGGTTGTCCCTTTGGGAACATAGGTCAGCCAATCAAAACTCATGTGTTCACAACTGGTGTTTACGATCAAATCAAAGTACTCGGACTTAAAAAATTCTTCCGGCAACAGCGTTGCATCTTTTTCGTGTGATTTCCACGACCAATCGCGATTGATGGTATCTGAAAAACGTGACCAGTATTTAGAAAGCTCGATCCCTACACCCTGATCAACAAGTCCCATTTTATTTAACAACAAAGGCAGCAAACCGTGCCAGTGACCAATAAATAACCCTTTTTTAAAATGCAGGTTTCGATTTAATAAAGTTTCCGCCAAAGCGATTTTCGAAAGTGACTGCCCACGCGTGCAGGCATCACGAAATGCAAAGAAGTGGCTTTTCTCGACACCATCGTAATATAAAGTTTCCGCCATTCTAGAAACAACCTCAGCATAAACCTTCATCAGGTCTGTCGAGCCCAGGTTGCGATTAGATTCGTTTTCGATCACTGAGCGTAAACCACTTCGCAATCAAGATCTTTCCATTTTTCACCGGATTTTAGTTTCGCCGGCACGCGACCGTTAAGCTCTACTAATTTAGTGCCATCAGAATTATATGTAAAATAAAGCGGCTTCACCAACGCTGCGATTACAAAACTAGATGGTTTCATTTTTACAACAACTGCTTTTTCGCCATTGATAGTCGTTTCTTTATCTTTGAAAATTTCAAACCCCACTGTTTCCATGCGATCCCATACGCCGTAACGAAATTCAACATCTTTGCCATCTTGAATTTCTTTCCAATGGTCATGAACAAATCTTTTAAAATTGACCGACATCACCATTGTTTTGCCCAGTTTTTCCGTTTCGGTTTTAGTTTTTCCGTCAGCCGATGTTTTAGTAAAAAGAATCTTACCATCTTTTACTTCAACGACAGCGGATTCACCGGTCTGTTTTTGACTGATGGTCGTTTTTACGAAGTCGCTTCCCTTAATAACTGCGTTCTCTTCATAGACGGCTTGCCCTTGAAGATCTTTATAAGACAAGGCGATTTCAGACATACCGTCTTTTTCAGTCATTACCGAAACATAGTCGAACATCTTTTTAGCTTTGTTTGTGTTTTGCTCGTAGGCCTGAGCCGTTACGGTCTCATCTGCAAACGCCCGAACACTTAAAAATAATACAATAACCAACAATAACGATTTCATTTCTTGCTCCTTATTTACCCTAGGAGTAAGGTTATCTCGTGAAGCCGCCAAAGACTCAACATAATCCATCCGACAATAACCATAATTTAACTTCCAATGATGATAATCTAGTCAGATTATCAAAACTGATGTCCGAACAGGGGTTCTGTTCTAGACGCGAAGCAGATGAATTTATCGCAAATGGTTTAGTTATGGTCGACGGTCAAGTTATCAGCGAACTTGGCCACAAAGTTCGCAGAGATGTTAAAATAGAACTGACCGATCAGGCCATAAAAAAACAAGATAAATTGGTTACTATCCTTTTAAACAAACCGATCGGTTACGTTTCCAATTTGCCTGAAAAGGGCTATGAACCTGCGATTACTTTATTGACGCTAGAAAATTTTTATCTCGCCGCAAAACAAGAAAAGCCACGCAATCATCCGCGCAGCCTTAAAAATATGGCGGTGACCGGAAGGCTGGACATCGACTCTGTAGGCCTTTTAGTTTTCACTCAAGATGGTCGTATTGCCAAGCAACTGATTGGTGAAGACAGTGCTGTCGAAAAGGAGTACTTGGTCCGAGTCCAAGGCGAACTTTCCGACGAAAACTTACGTTTACTGAACCACGGTTTATGGTTGGATGGATTGAAATTAAAACCCGCCAAAGTCAGCTGGCAAAACGAAGACCAACTCAAGTTTGTTCTTAACGAAGGCCGCAAACGACAAATTCGGCGCATGTGTGAACTAGTCAACTTAAGAGTCGTTGGATTAAAACGAGTACGCATCGGAAAAGTTATGCTTGGTCACTTACCGGAAGGCCAATGGCGTTATTTATCACCGGAAGAGTCATTTTAGTTTCGCTGGGAGTGGGCGTAATAATACTGCTCCGTCTATAAGATTCCAAAAAATTTATTTCCAAATCAGTAAAACCGGCTTTTTTTCTAAGTTCTCGATTTACGTTTTCGATCCGTTTTGGAATTTTATATTTTAACCCAGTTAGGCGCTTCGGGAAATCTTCTTGCGGATCGATCTTCTGTCGCTGGCAGATCTCAGCGTACCACCGAGATCCAAATTGTACGTGACCTAACTCTTCTTCCACGATAATCCGAATCACTTTATGGGCTGGCCCTTCTAAAACTCCCGCCAACTTCTTCAGTAGAGTGTCGCCGGCATCCAGGCCACTCCCCTCCAAATATCTATGCACAATTAAAATTCGGTCCAACAAGGTGTCTTCTTTGGAAACCGCGTTCCACAATGAAAGCGAAGCGGGCCAATCGCCCCAGTTAAATCCTAAACTTTCCAGTGCATCTAATGCTAAGCCCAAATGTTTAGCTTCTCCAAACGCGATCTCGCGGAGTTGCTCCCTGAACTCGGTAGGCGCCTCTGGGAACTCGAAGTAAGTCCGCAAGCAAAGCTCCATGGCCTGGAGTTCGATATTGGCCAGATCGTGCAACAGGCGCGCCTGCCCCTGTTTAAAGGAAAGACCTTTTTTTTTCATCGGCATATCTTCGGGCAGAACAATTTGAAGATCGCGGCCCGGCATATCGGGGACCAAAACCTGCGGAATTTCAAATATCGCGTTTATCGAAAGTAGTTTTTCACGAACTGCTGCAATATGAAAAGTGTTCTTACTGGACAAAAAATCCTCTTCTTAATAGAGTCGAACGCCGTAGGCGTGACGTTTTTAAAACAAACAGAGGTTATTATGGGAAAAGGCTGGAAACAAGCAGGTATCGGCGAAAATGCTCAAAAAAAGGGCGCGATCTTTACAAAGCTAGCGCGTGAGATCCAAGTTGCTTCAAAACTAGGCGGCCCTGATCCCTTAACAAATTCTCGTTTGCGTATGGCCGTTGATGCCGCCCGAAAAAATGCTTGCCCTAAGGATACTATTGAACGCGCGATCAAAAAAGGCGCTGGCCTTTTAGATTCTGGCAATATCATTGAAGAGATGATGTTTGAAGGCTACGGACCGCATGGTGTGGGCGTATTGGTGGAATGCCAGTCAGATAACCGTAATCGTACCGTTCCCGAGATCCGACAGATTTTTAAAACCAATGATGGAACTATGGGCGAAGGCGGAAGCGTTGCTTGGATGTTCGAACGGGCTTCCTTACTAGAAGGGAACAAGCCGGGAACTTTTGATCCAGATGAAGAAGCGATCGAAGCCGGCGCTAACGAAGTTGAAAAATCCGAAGATGGATATTCGTTTTTTGGTAATCCTGAAGAATTGGACCACATTCGTAAAGCCCTCACCGCGCGTGGTTGGACCATTACCGCAGCGGAATTATCTTACAAACCTAAAAACATAACTGACATCAATGAGGCTCAGAAAAAAGAAGTTCACGATTTTTTAAACGAACTGGAAGATCACGACGACACTCACCGAGTTCACGTCACCCTAAAGGACTAACCTGAAAACCAAAATTAGCCCAACTGGCTATAGGCAATGGCGAAATATTTAATTTGTTTTAACATTGCTTGTAATCCGTTGGCGCGACTGGGTGATAGATAAGAATCAAAACCAATTTCTCTGATAAAGCCCAATTCCGCCTGAAGAATTTCGGCAGCGGTAAGACCATTAAATAATTCTAAGATGACGGCAACTAAACCTTTTACTAACAAGGCGTCACTGTCCCCCTGCAGGGCCAATGTTTTATCAGCATTTAATTTTACGTGCAGCCATACCTGCGACTGACAGCCTTTTACTTTGGCCTCTTCGGTTTTCATATTCTCCGGAAGTTCCGGTGAAGCCTTGGCCTTTTTAATTAATAATTCGTAACGTTTTTCCCAATCAGGAAGTCCATTAAATTCTTTGACGACTTTTTCTTTTCGTTCTTGAAAACTCATTTGGTTAACTTTCCGATGCTGCTATAGGACTTCATGACTTCGTCTTCTAAAATATTTCCTTGCGAGCCCTTAATCTCATTAACGTTTTTTCTTTTAAGTGCAAGAACAAACTCATAGCTGTCTTTGAAAAATTTAACTTTGTCTTCGTAATATCCATTCCAGTATTTCTGCGCCGCTTGTGGCGGAATGGACTGCATAGCCATTTCTTTTTCCGTGGCCTCGCGAACTCCTAAAAACTGCAGCTGGTCAGATATCTGGCGCGGGGAAAAATCTTTATATACCAAAACTTCTTCCATAATTCCCCACTCAAAATAACTGAAATAGGATTCAAAATTTTTCCAGAATTTTTTACCTTTGGCACCGTGATTGGATTCGCAATAATAACTGGTACAAACGGACCCGCGGTAACGCCAAATATTACATTGATTTTCGACTTTGTTAAAAAAAGGACATAACCAACTTTCGGTTTGGCCAAATTGATGTAAGTCCCGGTTAGTGAATTCCACTTGAAAGGAAAAGGATGGGAACAAACCAATTGGCAAAACGAACTGATCGCTTTCGATGCGATCCGTGATTAATTTTTTTGTGGGCTCGGAGATTTCTGGATCACTTAAAATGGCCCCCACTATAAAATTAGGCAAAAAAGGTTGATAAGTGCAGCACTTAAGATCAGCGCGGAAGTATTCTTTTAAACTGGAACACTTTTTTGAACGTAAACAGTCGTGGCAAGTGGCTTTGGTTTCGTTTAAATTGATTTTTAATATTTTTGGGTTGAGAATGCCCTGATATAAGGGAGCTAACTGGTCCATAAGTTTCATCGGCTTCTTGTACATAAACGGGCCGCGATACTCAAACCTTTATGTAGGAATATGAATGGGTTACAAACCGTCAAACCCATACCCATTGCCAGCCCAAAAACGGCGCTTTTCCACTGATTTCGATATATCACCGGTGTCTCATTATGAAACAGCCTTAAAGCACCGTAATAATTAACTAATTTGCATCACGCAAAGGCCTTCCTGGCATCCGAATAGCAATACTTGATAGTGTGAGGTGCTTATGAAAAAAGTCATTTTAACTACATTATTATTGTTAACTGTCAGCCAGTCGGCTTTCGCCTGGATCAGTACTGAAGTGGCTACTAAAGATTACAACTTTGTTTATCGTTTCAACAAAGAGACTTATAAAGTCGAATTAAAAGGCCCTTCTTATGATGAGGCTTTTGAAAAAGCGGCTCAGAATTGTTTTGATCACTTTAAAGGCGGACGTAGAATCAGCGAAGACTTTGGGATCGCGGTGATTGACGTTTGCGCTAACCCCCGCAGCATTTAAAATAATATTTTACCTAATCACGCAAAGTGGCTATATTTGACTCTGACGAGGATTCAAATATGAAGATTTTAAAAGCACTTGGTGATTTTTTATTTGGCAAAGACCCAGACATTTTTGATCATAACGGACAAGTCGTTCATAAACATCCAAAGAAAAAATGGGATCAGTGGCACGAACGTACTAAAAATGATCCCGCACATAATTGGCGCAATCATTCTGGCAACCAGAACCGCTCCGGCAATTAATTCACGACTACCCTTAAAAAAAACAAGCTCATTATTTTTTTATAGCAGTTTAGCCGTTTCTTCTTTCCAATGCGCAATTAAATTCATCGCTTGTAGTGGGGTCAGATTATTAACATCTGTTCTGGTTATTTTCCCTATAAATTCTTTTTCTTTAGAAAAACTAAAATCCATCAGCGACAACTGACTGGCGTGTGAATCAACAATATCTGCCTTTTCCCGACTTTCAAGCCCATCCAATATTCGATAAGCATCCTGAATCACCTTCAGCGGCACTCCTGCGATCTCGGCGACATGAATACCGTAAGATTTAGTCGCGGGACCTTCTTTCAACATATATGCAAACCGGATAGATCCTTCGCCTTCATACACTGACATATGGGTATTTTTTAAATTTACATACTTTGAATCCAATCCCGTCATTTCATGGTAATGGGTCGCAAATAAAGTAATCGCTTTTTTTTGCGTTAAAATATATTCCAAGATTGATTGCGCCAAACTTAATCCATCGTAAGTGCTGGTGCCTCGGCCAATTTCGTCCAGAACGATAAAAGATTTATTCGTACAATGATTCAAAAGATCAGCCGTTTCCTTCATCTCGACCATAAATGTAGATAGCCCTTGCGATAAAGAATCACTGGCGCCGATGCGAGTAAATATTTTATCGAACAGCGGAAGCTGGGCCTCAGCACAAGGAACAAAAGACCCCATTTGGGCCATAATTATTGTCAGCGCCACTTGCCGCATTAAAGTACTTTTCCCGGCCATGTTAGGCCCGGTAATCAGCAAACTAGATTCTTTATTGATCGAAATATCATTCGCGACAAAATTCTTTTTAACAATTTGTTCGACTACGGGATGCCGCGAAGATTTCAAATACAAATCATGTTCAGTGAAGACCGGTTCACAATAGTTTTGCTCGATGGCCAACCAGGCCAGTGAAGAAATAACATCCACACAGGAAACTTGTTCGGAAAGACTTCTTATTTTATCGGCCTCGCCAACAAATTCAATTCGTAACTGCTGAAACAATTCTGATTCCAATTCGTTTCGTTTTGAATCTGCAGTTAATATCTTCTTTTCTAATTCGATCAATTCTTCAGTGTAATACCGTTCGGCATTCGCCAACGTTTGTTTGCGTTTGTAATGATCAGGAATCTTATTTTTGTGGGTATTGGTAACTTCTATGTAGTAACCAAAAACATTGTTATACCGTATTTTTAAAGAACTAATTCCGGTTGATTGTTTTTCCCTTTGCTCTAATCCCAGCAAAAGGTTTTGGCTGTTGGTAGCCAGATCGATAAGTTCATCTAGGCTTGAATTAAATCCCCGATTGAAAATTCCACCTTGGCGAGTTGAAATAGGTAAATCCTCTTTAAAATAAGTACTTCCCTGACTCGCCTGTTCTTTTAGCAGCTGATAACTGCTGAAATCAGAATTTCCTACAAATTCTAATACATCTAACGCTTTTCCAATTCCTAATACTAACGAAGCCAGCTCCCTAGGTATCACAGTGGCAGAAGTTACTTTGGTCAAACGTCGCTCTAGATCAATTTGCAAACTTAGGATCTCGCGCAGTTTTTTAAGTTTAACATAATCTTCTTTCCACTGCTTCACTTGCGACAACCGCACCAAAATATCCGATTTTTCAGTCAGCGGAAATTGAATCCAGTTTTTTAAAAGCCTTGCACCGGGAAATGTTTTCGTTCGGTTCACTGCTTTAAAAAAAGAACCCTCTTCTTCATTTTGATAGTTCTTAAAAAGTTCTAGGCTTTGAACAGTGACCGGACTCATTTCTAAAAAATGGCTGAACTGATGTACTTTAAATTTTTGT
>JAYVAZ010000671.1:0-5125 GCA_043750675.1 Pseudobdellovibrionaceae bacterium
CAGCCGTATCAATGCTATTTGCCAATTCAGCTTGACGCTTTAATAGCACTTGTAGTTCCATTTTGTGTTGATTCTCATACAAATCTGCTTCGCCAGCGCCCACGGTTTGTTACAGCCGTTTTATCAATAAAAAAGCCACTAACGGTAACGTCTTTTTTTTTTCCAAGAATGGGGCTATAGTGCCCACCTTCCACCGAGATCATGTCGCTGGCTATTGAGAATATCGGGAATAAAAATAGAAATATTAAACTCATCACCCTATAACTATTTTTTTATCTTCGCACGTTCAGATTTAACATCTGCTGGAGTCACTTCGAAGCCAGCGTTCCCACCGAGACTGTAGACATAAGTTAGCACGTTCGCTACGTCCTCATCACTCAGTTGTTGGGCTGGCATAACTCCATTAAATTTAACACCATTGACTGTAATCTCTCCAGATTTTCCGCCCACAACAACTTGGATAGCCCTCTTTTTATCAGCATTCAGGAAGTCTGATTTTGCAAGAGGAGGGAAAGCCCCGGCAAGGCCGGTCCCACCCGCTTGATGACATGCCATACAGTTATTCTCAAAAATTCGCTTACCATGGGTAAGGCGTTCAGTTTTAGATTTAGCAACAGATTTTGGTGGTGCAACATCGTCGACTGTTTGTATGGTTGATCCCTCTGGCAAGTAAACTTCGTCTGAAATTTTACCAGAATAAAGCGATTTATCTTCTGCCCCTTCAACCTTAAGCATTCCCAGTGAGCCTTTGTTGAATGTGCGGAAGATTGAGTGATCAACAATGATAAAAGTTCCGGGAACATCAACCTTAAACTCCACAATTGTAGAACCACCTGCGGGCACTAAAGTAGTTTGAACATTTTCATTAATCGATTTTGTTCCACCATCAATATAAACCTTGTCAAAAATTTCGCCAATAAGATGAAATGAAGAAACTAAATTGGGACCACCGTTACCGACATAAAATCGGATTTTCTCTCCGACTTTCGCCTTTAAAGCTTTATCTCCAGTCAAAGCGCCAACCGAGCCGTTAAACACCACGTAATCAGGTTGCTCCTTAAGAGCCTTTTCCATACTGAAAGGCTGAAGCCCAGGCTCGCCATTTTTGCCTTTAGTGTAGAACTCTCCTTGCATAATATAGTATTCGCGATCAACTTTAGGCAGACCAGCCTTCGGTTCTACTAGAATTAAGCCGTACATACCATTCCCAATATGCATTCCAACCGGGGCCGTTGCACAGTGGTAAACATAAAGACCAGGATTCAAAGTCTTGAATGAGAATGTACTAGAATGTCCTGGCGCCGTGAATGAAGAGGCCGCTCCTCCTCCTGGTCCAGTTACAGCATGTAAATCGATGTTATGGGGCATCTTGCTTGAAGGATGATTTTGCAAGTGAAACTCAACAAGATCCCCCTCGCGAACTCGAATAAATTTTCCTGGTACGCTTCCACCAAAAGTCCAAAAAGTATAATCAACCCCCTCTGCCATTCGTTTTCGAACTTCTTTGGTTTCAAGGTGAACAATAACTTTAGTTGGGTGCTTTCGCGAAATAGGAGCTGGCACTTCCGGCGCATCTGTCAGAACAGCCTCTTCTTGTCCTTCGATTTTATCTTCAGATCTTGCTGAAAATGAAAAAAATAAGGTAAATGAGGTGAAAAATATGATTGCATACTGCATTGGCTGATCCTCCAGGTTTTGTTAGGTGATTAGTATGGTACAAATTATCGACTATGAGTATGATTTAGATCATACTCACCCAAGAATTTTAGCTATACCTTGTAGTTAAGAAAGGCGAGGTCATGGTTTCACAGAATGTTTCTAGATTTTTGTCGGCTATAAAGCTCTCGCGGACTTTTGAAAGTCTTTCGGACTTAAATAAGAAATTTCTCGCCGAACATGCAGCGACCGCCGAACTAAAAAAGGGTGACTTTTTATGGAAACGACTGGGCCCCGGCGAGTATTGTGCGTTCGTTGTTGAAGGCCTAGTTGAGATAGTAAATGAGAACAAGAGTGGAAATGAGCTTATAATGGGAATTTTTGGTCCAGGCGATATGATAGGCCTTTCGGCAATTCTTAAAAAAACGCAATATCCAGCAAGTGCTCTAGTCAGCAGTAAACGCAGTAAAATTCTTAAATTTTATATCCGATCTATTGATCGAGATCTAACCGGACAAAATTGGGAAAATATGTTGAATTGGCAGCGAGAACGCCTTTTGATCCATGAACAAATTTTACGGGATAAAATTATGATCCTTGGAGCCGGAGACCTATCGGCACGAATCATAGAACTTTTTGATAACTTACAAATGCGATTTTCAAAATCACCAGATGTAAACTCAAATAAGATTATTATACCAATTTCTATTACAAAAACCCAGATCGCAAAAATTATCGAAGCTCGCGTCGAGACTGTGACCCGTACCCTCAATAAATGGGAAAAAGCAGATTATCTAAAGATGGATGATCAGTCTGTTATATTGAATAATTTTGAAAGATTGCGCAGTCAAGAAGGCAGCAAGTGATTAGGCAGGACCCTTATAGAGTTCTTTTCCCAGTTGGTTGGTTCTTAGGATTTATCGGCGTCATGATCTGGATGCCTTGGTTGTTGAAGTATTCAGATTTTTATCCCGGCAGCATCCATCCCGAACTCATGATTGGTGGTTTTGTTGTTTGCTATTCAGTGGGGTTTTTGACAACGGCAATACCCAGATTTACGGGTACCCAGATAATGACAAAAAGCGAAATATCCGTCGTCCTGTTTTTCGTTGGTATATTGTTGTTATCATTTCTATTACAAAATGCAGTCGCCATTCATTTTTCAGACTTTCTAATTATGTTGTTCGTGCTGGAGTTTGCAAGAAAAAGATTTCTACATAGAACAAATGAGCCACCTTCTACTTTTCTATTTGTAGGTATTGGAATTTTTCTTAGCCTTTTTAGCGGTTTGGGACTAATTCTGATTGATTTTGACATTCTGAACGAAGAGTACCGAATGTTCTTTAAGTCGATTTTTTTTACTCATTTTATGTTGTCTCTTGTACTAGGAATAGGCTCAAGGCTTGTGCCTGCCCTCTTGGGCCATCAAACAATGCCAACACCCATGAATCCTTCAAATAGTATAAATCATCAAAGTCTAATTTATTTTTTGTCTCACGTACCTAAAGATATAAAGTTGTTGTCATTGATCTTTGTACTCGCCCCTTTGTTAGAGGTAAGCGCGGCAACAATTTTCTATGGAAGATTATCGCGCTTGCTTCTAGTTCTATATATTTCAATTAAATATTGGCGCCTTCATTTGTTACCTAAAAATAAAGGGCATATGTATTTTTTCATTTGGCTGGCATGCTGGTCGATAATAGTGGGGCATTTTTTACTTCTACTTCACCCACAACTGAGAATTTCCGCTTTGCATTTGATATATATTTCTGGTTTTGGACTGTTGACGATAATGATTTCTACTAGAGTAAGCCTAAGTCACAGCGGAGAGCCACTACTGTTAGAGAAAAATTCAAAATGTCTGCTCGTTAGCGGACTGTTAATTTCGGTTGCTGCGATATTTAGATTTTTCAGTTCGTTCGTTTCGGGTCGTTATGAGCAATTGTTGTTGATCGCAAGCATCGCGTGGTGCTTGGGGCTAATTCTTTGGATATCAAAATTTGGAAAATTTTGGCTTAAAAAAGATACGTCTGAGGTCTAAAAATAGATTTGCATTGTCACTTCTAAACTCGTGACTTATGAGCGGCAATAATTTCTCGCTTATATGCTTCTGGAATTTTTTTGTATATGTTGTTGAGGTGAGTTCGAAGGGTAGCATTGCTAATAAAGAGTTGTTTTGAAATTTCATCATTGCTGAATCCCAAAAGATATTTTTCCATGACGTTCATTTCTGAATTTGACAATTTGAATCATTTGCTCTTCTACAGCGGGATTTTTTTCTAAAAGTAAGGTTGTAATATTTTTTCCGTCGTTGATCATTATAGCATCAACAAGTGCATCGTTCGATTCAATGTTCTTAATAATTTTGTAACTATGGTCAAAGGCTGCGTCAGCTTTGCTTTTGGGATATCTCAGCATACCGACACAAGAAGAACCCATTTGTGTGGATAGCTTTGAAGCATTCACGGATTCCCTGAAACAAGTAATACGCAAAGAGGAACGACCAGACGCAATCGCCGCAATCATCAGAAAACTTGTGCAAAAGATCGAAGTCACAGAATCAGGGGTAATCATCCATTACCACGTTGGTGAAAACCACTACATCCGCGAATTTAACGACGAACTAGCCTCAGATACGCTCAATTCAGACCCCAAAAATGAATCAGGCCAGGCGAATCTCACCAGGCCTGTTTTTAAATCTCTTTTAAAATATAAATCTTCGAACTTTTTTTATGACGCTGGTTCGAACAGCTTGAAAGTTGGTATTGAGAGGCGGGTGGGCTCGAACATCCTGTTCTCGTCCCTTCGGGACTGCGCGATCTGGCACATTAGGTGACTTTGTAATTTCACCGAAATCGCTTCGCTGCTCTCCGCGCATCGTGCGCTCCCGAGTGAACCGCAAGGTTCGAGATTAGTTAAAGCAACAATCGCAATTACCAAATTTCCTTTTATAAGTTTTCAAAAACGAGTTCCGCAGGGTACTCCAGAGGACTGATTGAGCTTTTTGAAAACTTATAAAAGGAAATTTGGTAGGCCCGAGGATAATGTATTCGAACCAACCGAGTTTAGTGTAGGACGCGCTTATATGGTTCAGTGGAAGAAGAAAAGAGCAAATTTGGAGAGGCGCAAGCCTGTTATGTCTATTTCAACGGCTTATTCAGTTTCAGACAAGGGTCGTCATCCCCGTTAAAAATGCTATGACAATTTCGTTTATCATTCCAAATAGCTAGAAAGTTAAGGCTACGTCCATTACCAAAATAAGTGCCGTGCTTTTTAAAGATGTGTTTAAACTCCTCCTTAACCACCAGAGCTTCTGCATCTCCGCGGCCTCTTACGGTGACGACCTGGGCATTTTGAATAATTTTATCTGCCGCAGTTTGTCTTTCTAAACAATCTTCTTTTTCAAGGACTATCCCATTACTTACCGTGAGCACTGAATTTTGTAAGTCTAAAATGTGGAGCATGAACC
>JAYVAZ010000672.1:0-2378 GCA_043750675.1 Pseudobdellovibrionaceae bacterium
GAATGGAAGCTTCAATCAGGTTAGGATCGGTTTTGTCGGGTAAGGCAATCAGATCAACTTTAATTGCCGCTTGATAGTCGATAGGTTGTCCGGAAAAAAAAACGGCTTTGATAGAAAAAAAGGCTACTACACAAATATGAAACACAACCGAACCGATAACATATTTTTTTAAGGATTCGTCTTGATTTATACTAAGCGCGCTCACTGGGATGTCTTCGGTAAAGTAATAAGACCTATATTATATATTCCAGCTAATCTAATTTCTGCCATTGCTTCGGCAACAAAACCATAATCAACCTTACGATCAGCTTGAATATAAATCTGTTTATTTTTTCTTAGGCTAAATATACTTTTTAGTTTCTCACTTAACTCTTGAATTCCAAGGTTTTGTTTACCCACAGTAATTTTTTGATCAGAGGTTATTACCAACACGAAAGGTTCGTCACTGGCTTCAACACCCGAAGCAGAAGTTTTCGGCAAATCGACTTCAATCCCTTGTTGCATTAAGGGTGTGGTCACCATGAACATAATTAAAAGAACCAACATCACGTCTACTAATGGAGTCACATTAATTTCACTTAACGTAGCCCGAGACTTATTATTTGATGTTGTATTCATTGCCATGTAAAACTCTTAAAATTGATTAAGTTTATTGTCCGAGGACCCTGAAGAACTACGACGAACGATATTTATAAAATCCGAGTTGAAGTTGTTAATCGACATTTCTAATTTTTTAATCTTTGCGATAAAATTATTGTACATTACTACCGCCGGAATAGCGGCAGCTAATCCAATAGCTGTTGCAATCAAGGCTTCAGAAATTCCGGGAGCCACAACTGCTAAACTAGCATTGCCACTAACTCCGATTTTATGGAATGAACCCATGATTCCCCAAACGGTACCGAATAAACCAATAAACGGTCCCGTACTTCCTGTAGTTGCCAACAAAGTCAAATTAGACTCCACAAAAGAAATCTCGATGTCTGTGGCCTTACGTAATGTTCTCTCCAAATTATCTATATTATCAAATAACGAAGGGCGATTACCTTCTGCTATTCTTTGTAACTCAATGTATCCGGCCTTAAAAATACGCGCATGTGAACTTTCTTTAAAAGTTTCAATGCTGGCAAATAATTCTTCTAAGGATTTTGCCTTGAAAAAACGATTTAAAAATATGTCATTAGCTAGACTTAGGTTTTTGAACTGACGGTATTTTGCATAACCAACTGCCCAACAAAAAACCGACAATACGACTAGTATTAATAATGTCAGTTGAACAATGGGGCTGGCAGTAAGTACAGCGTCCAAAGAGTTCGTGTTAATGGAAACATTGCTTGATTGTATTTGAGTGGCTGCGAGTGCTTGATTCATAGGTGTATAGCATAGATCTATAATTTTTATTTCGCAAATAATAGCCATGTGCAAAGACGAATAACTCTTACTTATTAGATATTTAATGCTATTTAATAATTAATTCTGGCTTTTTTGTAATCAAGGTGTCGCGACCTAGACTTAAGGCCAATTGAATGTCGGAGTCTTTGCCTTAAATCAGGAATGTTTGCGATGCGTGTTAAAAAATTCAAGAAATGGGACTCGAACGAAGCTGGAGAAAAAGGGGTTTTGGGAAGTGGACGGAGTTTATATTCAAAACATTTGTTTTGTAGCATAACAACTTGAAGTGCCCAAGGATCTGGTTGAGCATAAAGAAACACATAGGGAAATGAAAATATGAGTACATTGAAAAAATTAATTCTAAAAAAAACAATTTTGGGTGTTTTGTGCATTTTGTGTGGCTGTATATCAGGTCCAAAAAATGATGGCCGAACTTTCGCCGAAAAAATGAACGGCGAAAATTATGAATCAACTAACGTGGTGTTGGGTGTACCAGTACTTGAAAGAAAACCTGTTCTTCGAAAATTTTCAGGTCAGGTCTACTGCGGAGAGGGAATCACGCAGACTCAGGCTAACAATATTCTCGTTAGTTTGATGCATGAAAATCAAACCGTCAGCACAGTATCGACTGACACAACTGGTAAATTTATCATCGCCGCTCCGATTGATCCTGAGTTTACATATCAATTAAGTGCAACTGGTTCCTGCGGGAACGCTTCCAAGTCTCTCCCAAAGAATCCAAAAGAGCAAAAGACTGAAGAAGTCCTTTATTTGCGAAAGTAAGGCGTTCCCAAAACCCTACATTTATTTTATGTCCTGTTCAGAAATTTTGAGTCTTTCAAAAGCGTTCGGCATAATATTAAAAAAATCTGCGTTGAAATTTATTTTGTTTGACTTGGTTTTGAGTGCTTTAAAAGCGCCTCCGATCGATTGCATTTTTCTGTACGCCGCCGGGATAATTGATGAAAAGAAATGATCATAGGTGC
>JAYVAZ010000673.1:0-2391 GCA_043750675.1 Pseudobdellovibrionaceae bacterium
CCCAGCTTTTCAAAACTTCACAGAAAAATTCAGCCTGCAGATAGTTAGTTCCCGAAACAGTGTTACTGGAAGCGTAGCCCACTTCTTCCAAATGAATAGGTTTACCGGTAAATGCAACCAAGTTTTGAAAGTCAGTCGCCACATGCGAATTGGACTGCATCAGAAATGAGGTCTCGATTGGGTAATAAGTAACGCCCAGGATGTCCACTACTCCCATCCATGCATTTAATATATCCACTGATTTTTGGTTGCTTGCATGTGCTAAGACTTTACTTTGATCGGTCACACCTTTTAAAGTACTTACAAATCCAATATCAATACCGGGATAGTTAGAGGCTAACCAAACATTCATTTCAAATAGAAAATCAGGATAATCTAACCAAAAATTCGTGTCCGACTCGGGATCAAAGTCATCCACTTCATTCCCCATCATCAAATGACTAACATGATTGGGATCAATTTTAGTAAAGACATAAGTCAACATAGCTTTCGCTCGGGTTTTCATGTTTGCATCGTTAAATCGCGTGGTCATTAAATCGGTCGGAACTAGTTTACCGGGAATATCCACCGGATGTATTCTGAGCGTGACTTTGATTCCGTCCGAATCGGCTATGCCATCTAGTGTGGCCAAGGCACCGTAAGGATCGGTAAAAGTTCCCGATGTCCCACCAGAACCTGCGCCTTCAATATCTTTCCAACTAATGTGTAGGGTTTGAAATTCTCCGCCCATTGTTTTAAGAGAACTTAAGTTGTCAGCATATCCACCGACGCTGGGTTCGGCCAGAATATCCATCCCAAATTTTCTGCTCCCTTTAGCCACAGGCGTAGAGTTACATACAAAAGTAGCATCAGGAGTACTTCCGCCCCCAGAGGTACTGGAAGAATCCGAACAACCCACCAGGAGGAACAAAATAGAAAAACAAGCAGAGACATAGGTATTTTTAGTTTTCATTGTTTCAATTTTACTCTGAATCAATTTGTTATTCAATCGGTTAGCCCGTCTCAAGTCGAGACGGATTAAAGGACTTTAATCTAAGTTTAAATTGGTTCTTACTTCAGTTTGTTATGATCTTGGTAACAAGGAGTATTTTATGAATAAATTATTAATCACCGTACTTTTTATGACGTCGTTCTCTGCTTTTGCAGTCGAACCAGCGAATTTGACAGCCGCTCCACAGGCAAAACAAATAGATCCAGCTAAAAAAGAGCAACTAAAAAGTGACCGAGAAGTCATTAACAACACTTGCGCGGAAGAGTCCAAAACCGCAGGTTGCAGTGGTGAAAAGGTGGGAACTGGACTAATCCAATGCATTCACAACTATCGCAAAGACCACAAAAAAGAATTTAAGGTATCTGAATCGTGCAAAATGGCAATGCAGAAACTTCGTTTTGATAAAACAACCAATTAAGTAAGTTTACCGCTGTTTCTAAATCTGACTCTCCCTTTAAAAGAAGACTTCATCAAACTGATCAAGTCTTCTTTCTATTTTGACCAACCCAATCTAACATGGCAGTATTGTTTTTAAGAAAATTTATATTATTTAAAGGATCAAATATGCACATTAAAAATTTAGTTGTTTTATTAGTACTTACTACTGGGGTGTCTGCGTTTTCTGCTGAAAAAGTTTTTTTCGTAGAACCAAAGGACGGCGCCACCGTGGCAAAAACGTTTCATGTAAAAATGGGACTAGAAGGCCGTACTATTTGTGAGGCCGAAAAAGAACATAAAGACAAAACTTGCGGCCATCACCACATTATCATCGATGGAAAACCCGTTGCAGTAAAAACCGTGGTATCAAAAGATGCTACCCATTTACACTTCGGTAAAGCCCAAACCGAAGCCGATATTACCTTGCCTCCAGGTAAACATACTTTGACTTTACAGTTGGCGGATTGGTCGCATCTTTCTTTTGGTGAAGCTATGTCCCAAACAATTACGGTAGATGTAAAGTAAATCTCAAGTAGATGAACCTAAATGAACTAAGTTTATTTTATAAAAGTTTTTCGGAATTAGAACAATCGGGCCTCGGTTATCTCCAGGCCTTCGAAGTACTTAAAAAAACGGAAACAAATAAATTTCGGTTTAAACAGATGGAATACCTGATCCAACATTTGAAATTAGGGCGGCCACTGTCACAAGGGCTGGCTCGATTAAATTTTGTTCCGGTCTTTGACATTCCCCTTATTGTTTCCGGGGAGGATTCGGGTAAAATGGTACAAATCTTTAATACCCTGGCAAAAAAATATTCCGACACTGCCCAGGCCGTAAAAGATCTTCGCGCGCAATTAATCCGTCCTTTTTTGACTTTATTAGTAGCACTTTTCATTCCTTCTTTGCCTGCCCTGTTTTCGGGGAAAATATCTATCGCAGTTTATCTACGAAACAGTTTA
>JAYVAZ010000674.1:0-5455 GCA_043750675.1 Pseudobdellovibrionaceae bacterium
GCCGATGGCTGGTGGGGCACACCGGGGTATTATTGACTGAAATCCAGTACATAAAACAAACGGAGCAAAAAAAGTTCATGATAGTGGATTCGGGAATGAATCATTTGATGCGCCCTAGTTTGTATCAAGCCTACCACGAAATTTACGCGCTGAAGGATTCTGCCTCTGCTGAGGAAGATTTTGACGTAGTCGGTCCTGTTTGTGAATCGTCTGACTATTTTGCTAAGAATCGGTCTCTTAAAAACGCGGTTCAAGGAGATTTTTTGGCTGTGGCCGACGTGGGAGCCTACGGATTTAGTATGTCGAATACCTATAATCTTCATTCTCTTCCGCAAGAGATTTTTATAAGTTAAAATTATTAGGTAAACCTTAACAAATTCAGTTCCAAATTGGATCCGATCGACATTAAGCAATGTATTTTTTTGCTGGAGTTGTTGAGATAATTTAATAAAACGAAAAAATAGATATTTAAAAATCGAAACTGTTATATAACTGTTGGCGAACTATCACAGAAAGACCAACTAAAATGAAAAACAGTTTTTTTAAATTAATGATCACAGTCCCTTTTTTGATTATTATTAATGCTTGTAATCGTTCTTCGGAAAAGAATGTAAGCGATAATAACAATCAAAGATTTTACGCGCAAATTGCCAATGAATATGTTGTCCAATTTTCTGCAGTGTACAGAACAGAAATGACTTCACTAGATGAAGTAGCGAAACTAGCCGACTGGCAAAAACAAAACCTGGAAAAATATCAAGTTGCGGAAACCGTAGCTTATTTATTCGGTCCAGCCACTAATCGTGAAATCGGCGGAGCAAAAAGAGATCAGTTGATTCAAATTAATTGGAGTGGTGCTTATGTTGGTGCCGATGGCCAAGTTGAAATTCCTTACACTTATAGTGGATCATGGATTTTACATCAAAACTACAAAGCAAATTTTCAATTGCCGATTCCTTACAATGAAAACATTGTCTATTCGACTAATTGGAAGTTATGTACCGATTCTGCTCCAGAACATCAAACACAAAGTTTCTATTGGTATTTCTGGGATCCAACACGTTCTGGTTGTGACCATATCGAAGGCGTCCATTATCAAATGACGACTTTGAAAATCAGCAAGCAAACGATTCCGACTGAAGCCACTTATCCGCAATATGATGATCTTTTGAAAAGTAACGGAATTAACCGTAACTTACAAATGACCATGGCATTTGGTTATGTTGAAGATCCAGCTGATTTTCAACCGTTCACAGATTCTGATTTTGGAATTCGTGAATTTCAAAAATCGGTGAAGAAAACCCGAGCTTCTTTGAAAAAATACAAAGCCACAGAAACGCCTATTTTGCAGGGTGAGTATTTAAATGCACCAAATCCTGATCTTCAAATTGGGGTGCGTTTCCAAGGTATGAAAGATGGAGTTAATTTCACCGTTAACGTAGTGGCGACCGCAGGGATCGATCAAATGGAAATCTTCGCGAAATCTTTTGCACATGACCATGATGGAATCTTCGGATGGTTCGGTCATTCGCGTGTAGGATCTGGTTTTGATGCTAATAACTTTGGTCAAATGGTGAAGAACAATCCTTCTTATTACAGTATTAGTGATCAATACCAATTGATCTACTGGGGCGGATGCAACAGTTACAGCTATTACTCTTTACCTTTCTTTAAATTTAAAGCCGCGAAGGATCCACAAAATGATCCAAACGGAACTAAAAAACTAGACATCTTAGGTAATGGTCTACCTTCATTATTCGCATTCAACGCGTTTAATGCTGAAGTAACTATTAATACTTTTATGAACTGGGAAACACGAACAAGTTATCAAGAAATCGTAAATACTCTTGAAAACAATGCTACTAGTTACGGCGCGACAGTTCTGGTAAATATTCTAGGTGATGAAGACAACCAGTAAAATAAGGCGGAACTTACAAAGCCGTGATTAACGAAAGCCCATGAAAGTGGGCTTTTTTTATTTCAACAACAATTTTGTTAGGTAATTCGCTTCTTTAATTTTTCCCCGGCGCAGATTAAGTAAAGTTAATCGCACAAAATTAAATTTAAGGCGTAAATCCAGGGCGAAATAATAGGATCGGGGATTTTGCATTTTTAGAAATCTTCTTGATACGATCAGACGATTACGTTGGAACAAAAAAGTAGTGTAAAACGAATTCCCTTGGGTCGTTTTTCCAACCTTATGCGCTATTACAACATCTGGAAATTGGTGCAGTAGCAGCCCCTTCTGATGAGCTCGCATACTGTAATCAACATCTTCCCAGTAGGAATGCAAAGATTCGTCGAATTCACCGTTTTGTTTCCAAAAGTCTTTATGAATGATAAAGGCCGCTCCGTGAACGTAGAATTTATGAGTGACAGTGGCTGGGCCCTTAAAGTGGCTTAGGTGGCCTTGGGCTGCGGTAAATTCCCCTCCGAGGCTATCGGTATGTTCGGTTTTTCTGAGCATAATTTTAGGCGCTAGCAGTCCGGGGGGATAGGATTCATTAAACAGCCTTGGGTTGATCTGTTTTAATAAACAATCATTGGTCAGAAACAGAACCCAATCGGTCGAATCCCTAAATAAATGTTTAAAACCAAAATTGACCCCACCGGTAAAACCGCGGTTGGTTTCAATTACGAGATGTTGAATTTTCGGATATTTTTCCTGAATGTTTTTAATGTGTTTTTTTTCAGAACCGTTATGAACTAAAAAAATATCTTCTTCTTTAAAAAAAGACAATGTCGACTGAACACAGTCCTTGGTGATTTCCGGATGATTAAAACTGAGGATTAGGACTTTAATGGGCACTAACGATTTCGGAATCGGACCGTATGCGTTTGCGCTCGATTTCAAAAGTCAGATCCTGATGTTTTCCCTTACGGTCGGGAAAACGCTCAAACTGGTACGAACAATTTTTTGAACAAGTGTCCTTGATCCATTCTTTCTCTGAACAATCAGTACAAATCAAACTTTCGGTGTCGCAGCGTTTGCACTCGATTTTGGTTTCGGCGGGCTGGCCACAATGTGGGCATAATTGATATTTTTTTGTGGGAGCTAACTCTTGATCCAATGCGACTCTATGATCAAACACAAAACACTCCCCTTCGTATTGGTCGTTCGGAAATTTTTCTAAATAATTAAGAATCCCACCTTCTAATTGGTAAACATTCTCAAAACCTTGTTCTTGCAGTTCTAAAATTCCTTTTTCGCAGCGAATTCCGCCGGTGCAAAAAATGAGAACCTTTTGCTCCTTTTTAAGATTTTGTTCCTTGATGAATTGGGGGAACTCGGTGAATACATCAATCTTTGGATTAATGGCTTTTTTGAACGTACCAATTTTATATTCGTACCAATTTCGCGTATCAATTAATAAAACGTCGTCTTCTTCTTTTAAGAATCGGTTCCATTCTTGTGGGGTTAGATGGTTGTTGGTTTTTTCTCCGGGAAATAAATCAGGAGTTTTCAAGGTTACGATTTCTTCACGAATTTTAATTTTAAATCGACGGAAAGGGGCTTTGTCACAAGAAGAATCCTTGAATAAGAGTTCTTCAATGCCTAAATGTTGCAGAATAAACTGTTTAAACAAAGTTAAAGATTCTTCAGAACTGGCGATGACTGTGGCGTTAAGGCCCTCTTTACCTAAAATAATTAATCCAGATACTGTTAAATCGTCGGCTTTATCTTCGATTTGTTTCTTGATTAATTCTAATTCAAATAGATGAACAAATTTGTAGAATGTCGTTACATAATACTTCTTGATCGAAATATCTTTGCTTGTTATTGATTCCATCGGAAATACTCCAAATATTTTTCAGGAAATGTTTTGCATTGTATTATACGCCAAAGGTAAAAAGATCAATAAAAAGCTCCCACAAAAGGCCAATTTGTAATGACTCTATCTAATGCTGATGTTCAGGAAATTAAAAGACGCCGTACCTTTGCGATTATATCCCATCCAGATGCGGGTAAAACGACGTTGACAGAGAAATTGCTTTATCACGGCGGAGCTATCCATGAAACCGGCGAAGTCAAAGGCAAGTCCGGCACCAAGGCAGTAACCAGCGACTGGATGGAGTTAGAACGTCAAAAGGGTATTTCCATCACATCCAGTGTAATGACCTTTGATTACAATAAATTGCGTATTAACCTACTGGATACTCCTGGCCATAAGGATTTCTCCGAAGACACGTATCGGGTTCTAATGGCTGTTGACAGTGCCTGTATGTTAATTGACGTCGCTAAGGGTGTGGAAGAACGGACTAAAAAACTATACGATGTCTGCCGATACCGAAATATTCCCATTTTTACCTTTATCAATAAATTGGACCGCGAAGGTAAAGACCCACTGACCCTGATCGATGAAATCGAAAAAACCTTAGGTATGAATTGTCATCCGGTCACTTGGCCAATTGGCATTGGTCAACGATTCAAAGGGATTTATAATCGTCTGAAGAAGCAAGTGATGTTATATGATCAACGCCGAGAAGGTGATGAGATCATTACCTATAACGTTTCTGATATCACTGATCCGTCCTGGCGCGATCAGGTTTCGGAGGAAATTTATAATCAAACATTGGAAGAATTAGATTTGATCGAAAGTGCTCTGCCGCCATTGGATGTAAAAGAGTTTTTAGCCGGTAAAATTTCGCCGGTGACATTTGGATCTGCAAAACAAAATTTCGGTGTAAATACATTTCTGGATTTTTTTAGTGAATACGCACCAGACCCGCAAGAAAGAAACACTAAGGCCGGCAAAGTAATTGAACCTACTGAAGACAATTTCTCTGGTTTTGTTTTTAAAATTCAAGCCAATATGGATCGCCGGCATCGTGATCGTATCGCCTTTTTACGTATTTGCTCCGGGAAGTTCGAACGTGGTATGAAAGTAAAACACTCTCGTCACGATAAGGAACTGCGGTTATCTTATTCCAGCCAATTTTTGGCGGCCGATAAAGAAACCGTCGACGTTGCCTATGCCGGTGATATCGTCGGAGTGGCAGATACCGGAAATTTTGCTATCGGCGATAGTGTTTCGGCAAATTCAAAAATGCAGTTCGAAGATATCCCGAAGTTTGCGCCCGAACTTTTTGCTAAGATGAGTGTCGGCGACGCGATGAGAAGAAAAAAAATGCAGGAAGCCCTGGGACATCTTTCAGAAGAAGGGGCTATTCAATTATTCATTGATCCTATTATTGGCCAGCAAGATCCTATCATTGGCGTAGTTGGAGAGCTTCAGTTTGAAGTTTTGGTGCATCGAATGAATGATGAATACAATCTGGAAGTTCGCCTGAATCGTTTGCCGTTTACCGTTGCGCGGTGGCCTAGAGATGGCGCCGGAAAAGCGGTCGAGCAGTTGAAGGGAAACTTTACGATTTATCGAGACATGATCGAACAGCCTGTGATTTTATTAAATCAAGAGTGGGATTTAAACTGGGCCAAAAAAGAAAACCCTGA
>JAYVAZ010000675.1:0-5481 GCA_043750675.1 Pseudobdellovibrionaceae bacterium
CAAATTAAATCCCTTGAAAGAAAAACAAAACCAAAGTACGAATATAAAACTTCAACAAGCGTGTTGATCAAACACGACAACTATCCTGAAATTTTCCGGTATTGAGGATGAAAGTTTTTCTGTCTGGAAATACTGTGGTCCAGGAATTCTATTTGCGTATTATTTACTTTTTGATTTTGACATCAAGATTGCGCAGTTTTTTGGGTCTGATCTTTATCTTGAAGTAAATAACTACAAAATGTTTATAACTTTATTTGCGGCTTCAAGTGGATTAATCTTCTTTGGATTTGAAAAAGCCTCGGCGCGCATGAAATTAACTGAGCGACTACAAAAGGCATTCGACTACTGTGACTTAAAATCTGGTGGACTGTATCCATCCTTTATTAAAGACGAGCCCGTTGATGAATACGTCAGACAAATGAAACTTTTTGTTCCGGGAATTCCCCTGCAAAGATTTAAAGACAAAAAAATTGAACTTGAGGCGCACTTTAACGTGAACATCGTCAAAATGTTCGAAGAAGAAAACGATAAGACTCGGATCAATATCATTTACTCGATGCGAGATTTGCCGACAAGTGTGACGTTAGACAATCCCGCAAGTTACGTTGACGGTGATATTCCGATTGGTCTTGGATACGGAACCGAGATCAAGATCAATTTAAAAGACATGGGACATATGTTGGTTGCCGGTCAAACCGGCGGCGGAAAATCTAACTTTCTTAAAACTGTGACTTCGATTCTTTGTTTGAACAATGCAGACGCTGATGTTTATTTTTTAGACTTCAAAGAAGGTGTCGAAATGATGGCCTTGAAAAATAAACTTGGCTCAACACAAAACAATTTCCACACAAAAGACGGACCTGATAAATCAATCGAGTTTTTAGGTGGTCTTGGTGAGGTGTTAACAACAAGGCTCAATGAGATTAAAAACTCAGGGGCCATTAACTTTGACGAGTATTTAAAAAAACAAGTTGCAGCAGTCCCGCAAATTAACCCAGAGTATCGAAGCGGAGTCCAGAACAAAGCCGAAAAGCTTAAGCGATTATTTATTGTGATCGATGAAGTTGCTGAAGTTTACGTAAAAAGTAACTCATCATCCAAGGAACTTAAAACAAAGGCCAGAGAAGCGATAAATAAAATTGCAAGACAGGGACGTGCGGCCGGTGTGCATTTGATTGTAGCGACACAAAAACCAGATTCTCAGAGTTTTGATCAAACGGTAAAAACGAATATGCCAGCGATTTTGTGCTTCCCGATGCCAAGCCAAGTTGCGAGTATCACCGTCCTCGGAACCAAACGCGCTTTTGATTTAAATCCAGAAATCAAAGGCCGTGCGATTTACAAGTTTGGTCCGAGTCTGCATGAAGTTCAAACTTATTATTTTCACTAGGAGATGTCAATGACAACTGAAAAACAGAGTTATAATCGCGACAGCCAGAAAAAATTAAAGCCACGTAAAGTCGGAAGGCCTGAGTATTTAACAGACCGGGATAGTCGGATTTTAAAATATTTATGGCGGTGGAAATTGGCTTCAACCGCCTCCGTTCATGAGGCCATTAACATAACCTCCACCTTGTACTCGACTTATAAAATTTTAGATAAGCTCGAACGTTCTGGATTTATCACGAGTCAATTTGACTGGCAGGGGCAATTCTATGTATGGTTTTTAACGAGCAAAGGATTTTCGGTAATTAAGCAAAACCTAGAGGATTTAATTGAAGACGGTTTTTTATCTGAAAATCATAACCATGACAGACTTGTTCAGGCTTTTCATTTAGGCGAATGGGCCACATTTCCAAATCCGTATGTTTTATTTTGGACCGAGCAGGAAATGCGAAGATTCGATGTGGCTGATTATCCGGATTGGGTGCCAAAATCAAAAGAGCACAGGCCTGATGGATACACGCGAATTATCGGAGATAAAAAGCCATGCACTTTAGCCTTTGAAGTTGAGCTTTCAACAAAGCGTATGTCAAAGTATGAAACCACCATGCAGTTCTACAAACACACGCGCCAAGTTGATCGTGTTTACTGGTTAGTTAGTGACGCCTACACCAAAGAACAAATTCTAAAGGCTAAGGCTTGTGTGAACGACGAATCATTAAATTATCATGTGTTCATTGACCTTGAAGACTTCAAACAAAACGGTTGGGATGCTGTGATAGTTAACGAGCGGTCAGAAAGGGTCCATACGCTGCGTGAAAATATGCAGGAAATTAGCAGGGAGTTTATAAGGGACCTCGCGGGGACCTTAAAAGGACGCTCAAGCGTATGTGTCCATTTGAATAAGTTGAAAGTTTTAGGAAAATCAAAGTCTTAGCCAGAAATCAAAATGGGGAGGAGTCTCTGACTGACTACCCCTATATATACCAATAACAAACAAGCGAGGTTATCAATGTTTCGATTTCATAAATCGTTAATCATATTCATTTGTCTTTTCGCGATGAGCTGCCAGCACAAAACAAATAAATCTGATGCCAGCGGAACTCAGCAAACGCCGCCGAAGCTACTAAAGCCCGAAGTTAAAAAGATTTGGATTCCGGAAATAATTAAAAATGGTGGCACCGAATGGGAAGAAGGTCATTACCTTTACCGAATCCAGAGGGATACATCATGGAGTCGTTAAAACCTGAAACTGAAAATGCAAACGAGGATTCATCAAACACAAAAGTCAGCGGCCCAGATCAGAAAGTAAAAACTCAAATTGACCGAGTCACGCTGAATAAAGATGAATCTGACAAAGTAAATAAATGGCTTCGTCAGATTAAAGAATCCAGCAAAGGCTTTTTAGATTTAACTAGATCAGATCTTGTGAACTTCTTGATCAGGTCACATTGTGATGAGCTACCTCTAAAAGAAATTAAAAAGATTCGCTTAGCTCATTACAGTTTAATCAAGCATCTGAATTGGATCACGCCTCAGCTTAAAAAGGCACTTGATGAAAACAATCATGAGCTGGTTTTCGCTCTACAGGCTGAGCTTCGCAGCCTTGAAATTGGTGTTGTTCAAAACGCAGAATCAAAAAATATTTCAAGTGAAGCGAGCAATTTAAATACAAAAAGAAAACGGCGCGTAACAAAAGTTTTAAACAAATCTGGAGTAGGTGAGATCGATAGTGGTGGACTCTAGGCTCTTATTTTTTAAAAACAATTCGGTCCAAAAACACGAAAAACAAACCTTGTTTTTCAAAGGCAATTATATGAAAATTAGAAAACACAATGTTGATCTTTCTTCGGAGAAAGATCAACAAAAGTTCTTTGAAAATCGAATATGGCGAATTGATGATGTTGCCCGTTATACTGGGTATTCTTTAGGAACTCTTTATAACTTAACATCACAAAATTTAATACCTCATCGTAAAAATCGCGGAAGAATATTTTTTATACCTTTAGAAATCCAGAATTGGATTGAAGAGGATATGAAATGAATAAAAGGTATCAAAAATTACTTAAACAAAAAGGAATCAGGAAAGATCTAGTTACGGGAAAGTATCAAGCTTCAAAAAAAATAAATGGTGTGCAGCATGCTGAATCATTTGATTCAGTTCGTGATGCGCAGTTTTGGC
The DNA here is from genome assembly GCA_043750675.1 of Pseudobdellovibrionaceae bacterium. Classification (GTDB taxonomy): domain Bacteria; phylum Bdellovibrionota; class Bdellovibrionia; order Bdellovibrionales; family Bdellovibrionaceae; genus JAYSSX01. Next base: position 3,566 of record JAYVAZ010000675.1, read on the forward strand.
GAAGCACTTTCAATGGTAAGAAATCTTTAATAAACCCAAGAACCACTTCAGGGTTAGGCTTTGTATGGCAGAGAATGAAGGAGCTTCATTTTCCTTGTCTTGAGAAAACAACGCAACGAATTTGGGAGAGAAGGTTTAAGCATTTAGAAGAGCTTTCCAGTATGCATATCGAAGAAATAACTTCGACTGTTTTAAATAGATGGATTGAGAAAAAGAAAAAGTATTTTCAGTCTGAAGAATATTTAAAAGTGGGGCGAGGGAATGCAACTAGATGCAATCTTTATAATGAGCTTAATTTGTTTAGCACTATTTTTAATTGGTATAAATTTGAAGATGAATTCGAAGAAGAGTCTAAAGATATTTCCAGTCCAGTTAGACTTAGACATAAGCAAATGGCCTACATTAGAGAACCAGCTCGCAAGCCCGACGATAAAAAAATAACAGTTGAAGCGGCTTTTAAATTATTTTCGGCGCTGCCTGATGTTTATCGAGACTTAGCGATGACTCAATTTTATTGTGCAGGAAGAATAGGTGAGATTGCTGGAATTCAGTTGAAAAATATTTACTTTGATCAAGAATTTATTTTAATTAAAGATTCAGTAGTGTGGACCGATGTGAATAAAACATTTAGTTATCTTAAGCCGTTTCCAAAGAATCGAGACACAAGAAGGGTTCATATACATTCAATCTTGAAAGAAATCATAGATCGAAGAATTAAGCTGATGAGTCCAGGTTGTGATTACTTGTTTCATATTGAGGGGAAACCTCTAAATTACTGCACCATTCAATCTAATTACAGATCGGCGCAGTTAAAGACAGGTATTCCATACACAGGAACACATTGTCTTCGGCACGGAATGGCGACACTCGCCAGAAAAGTCGGAGGAATGGGGCTTGACTCAGTAGTTGCTATGACGGGACACAAGGATCTGAAGCTGGCTGCTCATTATTCTAAAATTGACGGTGAAGTCCAGAAAGAGACATCACTGAAAATTTTGGATCATATTCAGCGGTTGGGCTTTGCTGAAGAAAAGTCTGTTGCGCAAGAAAATGCAAAGACTTTAGAGGTAGATCAAATCGTAACTTCTGCAAATAATGTTTTTCAGTTTAGACGAGTCAAAGGAGGCTAAAATGAGCGAAAAAACACAAAATAGGCTGATATCGGCTGATATGGACTTTTCTCAAAAAAAATCTATAATGAATTCAACAGGATAAGTGCCCTATGCCAGAACTTCCCGAAGTTGAAATCGTCACGAATCAGTTAAAAGATTGGGCGTTGAACAAACAAATCGCCAAGATTAAGAAAAGTTCGAAGGCCTTACGGTTTGAAAAACTGGGCAAACCGATCGCGGGACTAAAAAATCAGAAAATCACGTCTATCGTAAGACGAGGCAAATACATTATTTGGAATTTGGAAAAGACTTGCGTTGTGTCGCATTTGGGAATGAGCGGGCAGTGGAGGATCGTCGATGATCATTCTGAAAAAATGATTCGAAGTAAACACACCCACATTGAAATTCAGTTCAGTGACGGCACAAAGATAGAATACGTCGATCCGCGAAGATTTGGCTGTTTTGTGGTGATAGAACCGAATCAGCAAACGAACTTCAAATTACTAAAGAATCTGGGATTAGAGCCGTTATGCGACGAATTTACTGGAGAATACTTGTGGGCGAAGTTTAAAGGTAAAGCGGCGCCGGTAAAAAATATTATTATGAATCAATCTGTTGTTGTGGGTGTAGGAAACATCTACGCGGTAGAGTCTTTGTTCCTGGCAAAAATGAATCCTATGCTGGCTGGTAAAAAAGTAACAAAGGATCAATCCCGTTCCTTGGTCGAGCACATCAAGCAAGTGTTGCTGAAATCGATCGCTAACGGTGGTTCTTCCATTGATGATTTTGTCCATGTAAACGGAC
>JAYVAZ010000676.1:0-1720 GCA_043750675.1 Pseudobdellovibrionaceae bacterium
TGGGCTTTTTTATTTTCTTTCTTATAACTATTAATCAGTAAATTGACGGCTTGGTTGCGATCTTTCTGGAGGCTTAAATTCTGCGCCTTTTCAATAATATCTAAATAAGTTTCTTTTTTTTGTAAAGCCGGCTTCGCTGTAACCTGAGCATGCACAGAGCTAAGTGGGCTGGCGATAAAATTAAAAAAAAGAGCCACGAATAACGTGGCTCTTTTAAAAGTTTCTCGATCTAAAATCATTACATTTTTTTGTAAGAAGCTAATTCGATAACAACTGGTCCCATTTGAGACTGTTGGATTGCCTTTACCATCATAGAAACAGGAACGATTTTGTTTACCCATTGTTCTTGTTCAGTAGCCGCACCTTGCGCATCAGTTGATTTAGCTTTGATGTAAATGCATTCGAAAGTTCCTGCAGGAACAGTCACTGTATCGGCTTTTTGCTCTAGAATTTCTACGCTACCTGCTGTGCTAGGATCTTGTGCTTGACCATTGCAAGTCATGCTTTTGATTTCAGCTGTATCAGCATTTAACACAGAAGTGCACGCTTGTTTTCCCATGAAACCAAGGTCCATATCTTGTTGCATAGTTACTTCAGTATCCGTAACTGCAGTAATAGACATAACCATAGTGCCTTTAATGAATTGCATCATAGTGATGTTGTAGTTAGCTGTATCGCCAACAACCCAACCCATAACGTTTCTTTGTTGCATTAGACCTGTCGCAATAGATTTTGCTACAGATTCCATAAGTGTATTTGCGTTAGCAGATACAGAAAGCAATAGCGCAAGAGATACCAAAAGTTTTTTCATAGACCCTCCTTAGAGCCGGTTTTTTAAATTGTCATCTTTGACATGGAGTAATCATTCCACCCGCCAAAAAAGAGTCAATAAAAAGCGAGGGAAATAAAGATTTTTAAATAAATCCGGTTAAAAACTAAAGCTCACGTAGATTATTGACTAATACTTGACGCGGTTTGCTGCCATTTTGCGGCCCAACGATTCCGCGTTGCTCAAAAGTCATCATCATCTTAGCGGCTTTTGGGTAACCCACGCTAAAATAAGTTTGAATTTGTGTCGTACTAATCGTTTTTTGGGTAGAAACCCAATCTAGAATTTCGCTGTATTTGGAGTCATTTTCCATGTCGTTGCTGTCTTCGAAGTTTCCATCAGAATTGCCGCCAGATTCTTCGCCGCCTTCAATCAACTTCATTAGCGCTTCGTTGTATTCAGGTTCGGCCTGGCTGGTCCAATGTTTAACCACTTCATGAATTTCTTTATCTTTTAAAAATGGACCGTGATGGCGAATAAGTCCCGAGCCACCCGGATTTTTGAACAACATGTCCCCTTGGCCAATTAATCTTTCGGCGCCGGTTTCATCCAAGATAATTCTAGAGTCCATTCCTGAAGTTACTTTAAAACTGATTCGTCCCGGAATGTTTGCCTTAATAAGTCCGGTTACAACTTCTTTCCTTGGGCTTTGCATTGCCAAGATCAAATGAATGCCGGCGGCTCGGGCCATTTGCGCCAGGCGCTGTATCGATTGTTCTACGTTGGCTTTATCAATTGACATCAAATCGCCCAACTCTTCAACTACGATGACAATATATGGCTGCGGAGTGAAATAATATTTTTTAGATTTTTTACCGTGAGTATTCTCTAGATCGGAATTAGCGGCTTCGTTTTGTTCAAGCTCTTCTTTGGTTAGCGCGCTGACTTTTG
>JAYVAZ010000677.1:0-1743 GCA_043750675.1 Pseudobdellovibrionaceae bacterium
AGGGCTTTTTCATACCCTAATTCATTTTTAAATTTTTTATTACTAGTTAATTTAAATTAATAAAATCAACTAGTTACCGCCACTCATTGCACTTAGAAAAGATTGATTTGTTTTAGTTCCTTGAACTTTATCAAGCAAAAACTCCATCGCATCAACTACATTCATAGGTGCTAGGACTTTTCTTAAAATCCAAAGGCGATTTAAATCCCCTTTATCAATCAAAAGATCTTCCTTTCGAGTACCCGATTTATTGATGTCCATACATGGGAAGATACGTTTTTCCATTAATTTGCGATCCAAATGAATCTCTGAATTTCCTGTTCCTTTGAATTCCTCAAAGATAACTTCATCCATTCTTGAACCAGTATCAACCAAGGCCGTCGCAATGATAGTTAAACTGCCACCCTCTTCGATATTTCTGGCCGCGCCAAAAAATCGTTTTGGTTTATGTAAGGCATTGGAATCCACACCACCCGATAAAATTTTACCTGAAGGTGGAACCACGGTATTGTAGGCACGGGCTAGACGAGTGATAGAATCTAACAAAATAACGACGTCATGTTTGTGCTCTACTAAACGTTTTGCTTTTTCTAAAACCATCTCGGCAACTTGAACGTGGCGAGTTGGTGGTTCATCGAACGTTGAACTAATAACTTCGCCTTTTACCGAGCGAAGCATATCCGTAACCTCTTCGGGCCGTTCATCAATTAATAAAACAATTAGTTTTACTTCCGGATGGTTGACCGAAATCGCGTTGGCGATATTTTGCATCAATACGGTTTTACCTGTTCTTGGCGGAGCTACAATAAGGGCCCGTTGACCCTTACCTAATGGCGCCATTAAATCCACAACTCGGGTCGTGTATTCGCCAGGGCCATGTTCTAATTTCAGCTGTTTTTGCGGATAGAGCGGAGTTAAGTTATCAAATAAAATTTTGTCTTTTCCACTCTCAGAAGTTTCGAAATTAAGAGTGTCGACCTTTAATATGGCGAAATATCTTTCACCCTCTTTTGGAGGACGAACGGTTCCAGTTACAGTATCACCAGTTCTTAAACCGAAGCGGCGAATTTGTGATGGAGAAACGTAGATATCATCCGGGCCTGGTAGATAATTGTAATCGGGCGATCGTAAAAAACCATATCCATCAGGAAGGATTTCTAGAACTCCTGAACCAAAAATATCACCTAAACGAGCCGCACGTTTTAGGATTTCGAAAACCATATCTTGTCTTCTTAAACCGGCTGCATTTTCAATTCTTAATTTGGTCGCTAGTTCAGTTAACTGAGTGATATTTTTTGATTTAAGATCTTTAGAATTTAACCAACCTTTTTCCTCGTCAGTTAAATTAATGTCGGCCAAATCCAATTCATGCTCTTGTGGAGCTTCTTGGTTGCTATGTTGATCATCATCATTTCGATGGTGATTATTTTGGTTGTTATTATAAGGGCGATTATTTCTAAAATCTCTCCGATGGCCACCGCCGCCTCCGCCACCACGGTCGCGATCACGATCGCCGCCCTGATTTTGATTATGGCCTTTATAATTACTGTTGCTGTTCTTTTTATCGAAGTATTTTTGGCGATAATTATTATTGCTACCGCCTCCGCCGCCACTACTTCCTCCACCGCCCGAGCTCTGATTAGAGTTCGAAGAAGTGTTTGGACTAGCACCGGTATTTGATTGTGGTCGAGATTGTTCTGAACTGGCTCCCGCTTCTGGGGAAGGAGTCTCTGCTGCCTGAGT
>JAYVAZ010000678.1:0-3028 GCA_043750675.1 Pseudobdellovibrionaceae bacterium
ACATGATTTGTTTTGAAGCCTCGGCATAGGGATCTTGTTTCAAAATGAGACGTTGTGCTTGGTTGTTCTTCTTTATCGACGGATCGAAAGCAACCGCACCCCAGTAGTCTAGGCCAATAAACAAGAAACGATTCACGACCTCGTTAAAACGATTAAACAGGGACAATCCCTCAATTTCGTCACGTACCTGATTACAGATAATAGAAAAGTGGGTTTCTTTATATTCTGTATATAAAGTTTTAATCAAAGCGTAGGAGTCCGCAAATGATGCAGGATCGGGGGTAATGATCACTGATGATATCTGGGCCGCTGCATTTAAATATAATACGTTATCAGAGAGCCCTGGCGCCGTATCGATCAAAAGATAGTCATAGGCATGATCTATAGAAGAGACTGAATCTAACAAACTTTGACGATGATGGAAGTTCAGCCGATTCAGTTCAACGACTCCACTGCCACCTGCTATTAATGAGATATTAGGTGATAGTTCGGTAATAATTTCGGAGATATGCTTTTCCCCGCTTATAACATCATAAATATTATTTTTGGTTTTTACTCCAAAAAATATATCTACGTTGGCCATCCCTAAATCCCCATCTAAAATGAGAACTTTTTTATTCATGGAGGCCAGGGCGCAGGCGATATTTGCAGTCATCGTGGTTTTTCCGACTCCACCTTTTCCGGACGTGATGCTGACTGTTTTGGTTCTGTGTGCTGTTGCTGACATTGGCATTACCTTTCTTGACTACTTTTGAATTTAGTAAGTTTGAATATGAGGTCTAAAAGTCTTTCTTTAGTGGCCGGCTCGAAGTCTTCCGGAATTTTGGTTCCAATTCCAAAACCCAACAATGGAGTTTTGTACCTGATCATCAAATTGTAGATGGAACCGTGTTGTGTAGATTCATCTAAATTATTAAAAATAAAATTATTAAATCCAATTGGGCGGTAACGTTTTCCGGTTTCCATTAAATCAACATCTTTGGCCGTCGCCGATAACACCAAATTAATAGTTACTTGGCTAAGATCGGCTGGTAGCAGACTTTTCAGTTGGGAAATGTCATCCATAGTTTTCATGCTACTTGCCGGAAAGTCTACTAAGATGAAATCAAAATAATTCATTTGTTTTAAAATGGAAACCCAGTCGCCGGCATTTCGGATGGCCGCGAACGGTACATTTAAAATCTGCGCATATATTTTTAATTGATCAGCGGCGCCGACTTTATAACTATCCGTTGTCAGTAAAAGAACTTTTTTCTTTTCCTTAACGATAAGACGACTAGCCATTTTCACTAATGCCGCCGTTTTTCCTGATCCAGCTGGACCAACAAAACAATTTATTTTTTTTGTATTTTTTTCGGAAACAATTTCAGTAGTATCTAAAATAAACTTTGCAACCCAAGCATCAATCAGGGCTTTATTTTTAGCGCGGGCTACTGGCATTGTCTGCTGAGCCCTAGTTAAAATATCTGCAACAATATCTTCCGCAATCCCCGCTGCCGTTAATTTGTCGTAGGAAAAACTAAATTCATACGGAAGGCCATACTGCGCACCAGGATGTGATCCGGCTAGATTCTGTGGCATCTTGCTGAACTGACTGATTACCTGTTTTAAAGTTTGAATTTCATTTTTTAAATTTAGAATTTCTGTCGTGGCCCCGGCAGCGTTTGCTGCATGAACAGCTTCGGACTTTTGATTAGATAGTCCCAAAGCCTCTCGCACCTGCTGAATTCCTACATTCAATTTTGACTCTGGTTTTGGTGGCTCGACATGGGTATTCATCGCGTTCCACGCCGATTGTGCCGCAGACTTAATACGAAGCTGCGCACGCCCTCCTAATTCTTGAACGGAGCCATGATCGGAATCTTGGATATCAACGTACCTTGGAACTGTGTGTTCGGGTAAGTCATCATGGATATCAATATAACGGCGACCCGTAACTTGATTATTCGCCGCCATTGGAATGTCTTTTACCTTTGGATTATTCTGCTCCACATAGCGGTTCACCATTTTGTCGATGACTTGTCTTTGCATTTTAGCAGGTGTGGCCATTAGTCTTTGTTTTTGATCTTCTTTTAGACGACTTTCTACAAATCTTTTTTTATGTAGATATTCGTCAGTAATCGCGGCAGTAATTTCTACGCTGCTTTGACCAACTAAACCGAAACCGCGGTTAATATCCCGAGCGCTTAGAATAATGGCTTCCGGTCCCAACTGGGACTTCACCATTTGCAAAGCTTCTTTCATAGATCTGGCTTCGAATTTCTTTACCTGCATTATATCTCCACTACTCCAACCGACTTCACGTTAGCATCGGTTGTTAATTCATTATGAGAAAGCACTATCAACTGCGGAATAAAACGATGAGTTAATTTAAATAAATGTCTTCGGGAAGTTGGGCTGGTCAAAAGAATTGGCTGACCGGCAATTTCGGGATGTCTTTCGACGGTCTTCGCAATGTTCGTAATTAATTTTTGCGCCTGATGAGGGTCCATCACCAGCTGTACGCCTTGTTCGGTTTGCAATAATGAATTTGCAATAGTCTCTTCGATATTTGGATGAAGAGTCATTACACTGACATTTGAATTATCGGAACTGTATTTCACAGTAATCGCGCGTGCAAGCGCCTTACGAACACCTTCAGTTAATACTTCAATATCTTTGGTTTTACCGGCTTCGTCCGCTAGGGTTTCAAATATTGTGCGAAGATCACGAATAGTAATTTGTTCTTTTAACAAGTTTTGTAATACGCGAACGACCTGACCTAAATTCATTGGATCTGGAATTAGATCTTCAACAACCTTAGGGTGCGTTTTCTTGAAGTTTTCGAGTAAGGTCTGTGCTTCTTGGCGGCCCAGCAATTCATGCGCATGAGTACGTAAAATTTCAGTTAAATGGGTAGCAATGACTGTCGACAAATCAACCACTGTATAACCGGCCATCTCGGCAGTTTCTTTTTGTCCACTACCAATCCAAAGAGCATCCAAACCGAAAGCGGGTTCCTTGGTTGGAATTCCATCGATGGTTTCGG
>JAYVAZ010000679.1:0-3805 GCA_043750675.1 Pseudobdellovibrionaceae bacterium
CTGTGGGTTCAAAGCAAATAGCTGTTTGATGGGTTTCAAGATAAGTCGGAAGGTTTCAGATTGGTATTTTGTGCAATTATTCAAAGTTTGCTTTTCTAACAGAACTTTCTTTTGCACCAGAGATAATGCGATCAAAGCCACTGAAAACAAACTGATCAGCATAATTCCATAAACCAGTACAAAACCTTTTTCATTTTTTAAATTCGAATTCATTTACTATTTCCGCTTTGGTTTTGACACCTAAATTAAACAGGGATGCCAATTTGTTTTGCCAAATAACTTTATAAGTTCGACGGTCGGTCTTATCCTGAAAGGAAAGTTTTACCCGATCGCACAACAAGCAGGTTTCCACCAATTTCTTCTTGGCAGAATACAGACATTCTTTTTCGGTGCGGTCATAAGAACTTAAGCAGTAGTTTAATCGGCCCAAAAGAACGGTCGTTGAAGTTCTGTTAAAACTTTGGATCAAAAGGAAAGTTATAAATAAAAAAACTGCGACACAAAAAAATAGCACCAGCAAAGCTTCGATTAGGGCCTGCCCTTTGGCGTTTTGCATTTAGTCTTTTATTTTTGCGTCTTCGATGGACCCATTCATGAAACTTTTTAAGCTTTTCTTTTTGTACATGCTTTCGGAAGCTTTGGCATTTTGTAGTGTTCCTTCAACTTCGGCACCTAGGGCCTTGGAGACCTTGGCGTATTGAATAGTGATGTTCTGGCCAACGACTCGCATGATGGCGATCGCACTAACGGCCACTAACGCCACAATAATGAGGTACTCGATAAGTCCCTGGCCCTTGTTATTTAGTTTTGGAAATTTAATATTTTTCATGTGAACTCCTGATAATCAGAAGTTCTTCAAGAAAGGTACCCACAGAAGGTACCTATAAAAACGAAACCGAGGCGTTTATTTAGAACTCGGTTTCGGTTCCGGATTATTTCTTTTTGGCTTTTTTAACAGCGGCTTTGGCGGCTGGTTTCGCAGCGGGCTTGGCCTTTACTGCGGGTTTTGCAGCCATTTTGGCCTTGGCTTCTACCTTGGCTGGTTTTGCAGCGGGTTTAAGCATCGCCTTTGCGGCAGGTTTTACTGCAGCAGCTACTTTTTTAGTTTCCATTTTTACTTTAGGAACTTCTAATTTTTGTGCGGCTACTTTGGCTGCTTCTTTAGCTTCCCGTTGTTCGGCTTTGTCTTTGGCCTTAATCATTGCTTTTTCGGCCGAGCGCTTTGCTTTTCTTTCAGAAATAATACGATCTAAAATATCAAAAGCTTCCTTTTGAAGATCGTTTTCGTAAATAAAACGATAGAAACCTTCAATTTCAGGGCTTTGGCGGAATTTTTTTAACGATGTTGGTAAACTCTCAGACGCAACGAAATCAATAGAACTTCCATCTTTCGAAAGTTTAACTTTTTCTGCCATGGGGCCTCCAAAATAAAGGGTACTTTATGACTCGAAACTTAATGTAAGCGCTATATTTGGTCAAGTATTGAATTTACGACTTTTTTTTGCGAAATTGTTTAGGCCTGTGGGCCCAGTTAAATATCGATAAAACAGAGGTTTCATGCAAATTTTAGATGGCAAAGTCGTATCCGAAGCGCTCAAATCCAATTTAAAGCCCTATGTATCCAATTTCCACAGCAAAACCGGTCGACCTGTTCATTTAGTGGTTTTGCAAGTTGGGGAGAATCCCGCCAGTTCAGTTTATGTTCGAAATAAAATTAAGGCCTGCGAGCAATTGGGAATGAAATCTAGTTTGATCAAACTTCCTATTGAATTAACTCAAGTAGATCTAGAAAGAAAGATTTTAGAGCTAAACAAGGAAACGACAGTAGATGCTGTTTTGGTGCAGTTGCCCTTGCCTGAACAACTGAGTGAAGAAAGAGTCTTAGAGATTTTAGATCCGGCCAAAGATGCTGACGGATTTACCTTTACGTCGATGGGTTATCTTTGGAGTGGAAAAAAAATCGTAGCTCCCTGCACTCCTCAAGGCGTAATGACGATATTGAAACATTATGGTATCGATGTCGCTGGCATGAATGCCGTTGTGGTCGGACGGAGTCAGATAGTTGGAAAACCGATGACTCATTTACTTTCTGAAGCCAACGCAACAGTAACCATGTGCCATTCTAAAACTAAAAACCTAAGACGGTTTACTTCTGATGCTGATCTAGTCGTTGTGGCTGCTGGCAAACGCCATTTTTTAGGTAAAGATGATTTTAAAAAAGATTCTATCGTTATTGATGTTGGCATCCATGGTTCGGGATCAGGTCAACCTATTGCGGGTGACGTTCGTTTTGTCGAATTGGAAGGGTGGGTTAAAGCCGCGACGCCAGTTCCGGGTGGAGTTGGACCAATGACCATTGCAACTTTGTTAGAGAACTCGGTAAAACTGGCGTACAAACGTGCCGGTTTGGAGATGAAGTAATGGATACGGGCTTACTAAGAAATCTTTGGTACATGGGTACGTTGTCTTCGTGCGTGAAGACCGGCCAAATGAAATCGCTGGTTATATTCAGCGAGCCAGTTCTTTTCTACCGAGACTCAAAGGGTAAAGTAATCGCACTTCGCGATATCTGTCCCCATCGCGGAATTCCTTTATCGTATGGTAAAATTGTAGATGACCAAGTGGAATGTGCCTATCATGGTTGGAAATTTGATTGCAGTGGAACCTGTACCGAAATTCCATCGTTAGTTACAGGTCAAGATTTAGATCCCAGAAAAATAAAAGTGCGAAGTTATCCCACTTTGGAAAAACATGGAGTCATTTGGATTTTTATCGGTGATAAAAATGCTGATGTCTCCAAATTTCCACAGCCTCCGATTTTTCCCGGGTTTCCAGAAAACGAAACTCCAAGAATTACTGAAGAAGTTATATTTCCTTGTCATGTGGACCACGCCGTTATCGGTTTGATGGATCCAGCTCACGGGCCCTACGTGCACAAATCTTGGTTCTGGCGTAGCAAAAAAACAATGTACGAAAAAACAAAAAAATTTGGACCGACGCCCTTTGGTTTTCAGATGATTAGGCATGAGCCTTCTAAAAATTCCAAGGCATACAAAATCCTAGGTGGGACACCAACAACCGAGATCACTTTTTCATTACCCAGTGTTCGCGTCGAACACATTATGATGGGACAACATTCGGTATTTTCGCTAACGGCCTTAACACCGATTGATGAAAAGAACACTCGTGTGCATCAAATGCTTTTCTGGAATTTGGCAAGATTAAATATAGTAAAACCTTTTATTAAAAAATTTGCACAGGTATTTTTAGATCAGGATAAAAACGCGGTTGCACAGCAGCAAGATGGATTAAAATACGACCCTACGTTGATGCTAATCAAAGATGCCGATACCCAGGCGAAATGGTACTTTCAGTTGAAGACTGAATGGATTAATAGTGCAACTGAAAATCGGGCCTTTCAAAATCCGGTGCCCCAGACGGATCTAAAATGGAAAAGTTAGTTTCTACCATTTTGACTTTTTTGTTTTGTATTTCTGCAGCCGCAGTAGAGCTGGAATTTGTAAAATCGGTTTCCTTTCCTATTCCGTTAAAATTTAATAAAACTGAAGTCGGGGGCCTGTCCGCACTTTATTACGATTCTAGTGAGGACTTCTTTTTTGCGGTCAGTGACGATCGCGGTAGAAAAGGTGATCCGCGATTTTATAAATTAAAAATGGATAAAGATTTTCAATTTAAGGTTGTCGAAGAAATTAAAATTTCTGATCTAAAAAAGAAAGGTCACGACAGCAAAGTTCTGGATTTAGAGGCAATGGTTTTTTTGCCTTGGGGCAATTTCCTATTTTCT
>JAYVAZ010000680.1:0-6139 GCA_043750675.1 Pseudobdellovibrionaceae bacterium
GGGCGGAAAAAACCGCCGACCTCCGCGCGCAGATCCGCGCCATCGAAGATCCGGCGAAGGAAAAAACGGCGAAGGACGCGATCAAAAAATTCCCGCCGGTGTAATCATCAGCACCGGACTCTAAACCGGTAATGATATCGTGGGCCTCGGATTTGGCAGTTAACATTAAAACCGAAGCTTTATTTTTTAATTGAAGGTTTCTTAGGAAATCAATACCGCTAAGATTAGGTAGCATCCAGTCTAAAACTATTAAATCGATATGGGTTTTTTTGAGAATTTCTAAAGCTTCGATGGCTGAAGCGGCCTGTTGGACTTTATGGCCTTGGCGAAGAAGTAAAATGGAAATCAATTCGCGAATTTCCATTTCGTCTTCAACCACTAATATTTGCGCAGAGCTAACTTGTTGCAGAGTACTTTCCACCATGTCGTATGTCCTTACCTGTTGATACAAATATAACGTCCTCGGCTATATTTGTCGCATGATCGCCCAATCGTTCTAAGTTTCTAGCAATTAAAATAATATCTAAAGCCGCTTCTGAAGACTCCGGCTGAGTTTTCATGATTTGAAGTCTATCATGCAAAACTTTTTTCTTTAGGTCGTCAACTTCATCATCCATTGATAAAATCTTGTGCGCCAATTCAACATCTTCACGAACGAAACTATCTAAAGATGCTTTCACCATAAGACGCACGACTTTCGACATCTTTTCGATTTCTTGCAGGCCACCCACCGGGGCACGCAACATATAATCTTTTCCCGTGTAGGCAATATTCACACATTGATCACCCATACGTTCTAAGTCCGAATTAATTTTAATAACCGAAATTATTAATCTTAAATCTCGAGCCACTGGTCCTTGTTTCGCCAAAAAATTAAGACAAGAATTATCAACTCGTACATGGTCTTCGTTGATTTTTTCTTCGATCTTATGAACTAACGCAAACTTATTTATATCCCGATGAACCAAACCTTGAATAACTTCATCCAGGCACTTTTCTACCTGACCACCCATTTGTAAAATAAGGTTCTTAATTTCTTCGATTTGTGTGTCAAATTGTCTTTCCATAACAACCCTTCTAGAAGCTAAAGTTAAATCCTACTCCAACCTGCCCCTGATCTTCCACACTTAACGAATAATTTTCGGAATAATGTAAAGTTCCCAAAGATAGATCTACTTGCAAGTTCTTTTCTATATCATAACCAAACCCTAAAAAAATGGACCAAAGCGTTGCTTGGACTGCTTTCTTAGGTTTTAACGATTTTGCATCGAAGAAAAGGTATTTTGAACCTTTCTCGGCGAAGTCCTTAATCAGTACTCCACGCAGCTGGTGCCCCACGCCCAATGCCATCTCGCCACCAAAACCGGCAAGATCAACCCCATCGGCCTGTTTAAAAGTCGGAAACGAGTCTACGGGATCATTAAACATAAAATAGAGATACTGAAGATAAACGGATCGATTGGGGTGCCAGCTAATTCCTAAAGTACCTCGATATTTGCGCGAAGCTTCTGGAGAAAGGCCATCATAACCCCCAGCTACAGCGTTGGAAATCAAACTAAACTGGTCAAAATTATATTCAAAATAGGCCGACAAATCTTTGCGGAAACCTTGTTCGGTAGCTGCCAATCCTTCGCCATTTCTTAAGGAAATGGAAAAGACAGCGGATTCAAATTTTCCGGTCAAGGCGATACCCTGATCGGCTTCAGAGATATAAGAAAATCTTTCCGCCAAAGAATCTGCCATAGATGACAGGTAATAAAAATCGAACTGTTTTTTTTGCGAAGCTAGAAAATAATCTGGAATCAAGCCCCACTGGAAACTCCAGGCATTTTGATTCCATTGTAAAAAAGCTTCCTTCAGCTGCACAGTCTGTTCGCCATTGGAAGGATTTCGGGCTTTCCCGGCATCAACCCTAAACCCGACAGCGATATGTTCACCACTAGTTAAACCCGTACTTAATTCCAAGCGCGGCGCCATGAACTCCATCTCGTCTTTTTGGGAAGTTGGCAGTTGATACCATTGAAACAACCCAAAAAGTCGACCGCTAAACTGAGCCTCAACCTTGGTTTGCGCCGAACTAACGTTAGCAGCTAAAATCACGAGGACAAATACAATGTTTTTCATTGAAAATATTGTATTGAATGAATGATAATAACTCAACGGAAGAGACATTATAAAAGTGGAAAAGAAGCAACGCGCTCTAACTGAGGCTAAAAACGTAAAACCGATTCGATTAGCCGCCATTGATATTGGAAGTAATGCTATTCGAATGGTTATTGCCGACTTGTACCGCCAAGGGACCCAAATCAATATCGAAACTATTGAAAAGTTCCGCGTGCAAATTCGACTGGGTGACGATGTTTTTTCTAAACAGGTTATTTCCAAAGAAAAAACCGATACTGCGGTCGAAGCCTTCATCGAATTTTCACAACATTGCACAAAATTAAAAGCACAAAAGATAAGCGCCATTGGAACCAGCGCCTTAAGAGATGCCCAAAACACCGCCGACTTCACAAAAGCGATCCAAAAAGCTTCGGGAATTAAAATCGAAACGATTTCGGGTCTGAAGGAAGCGCAACTCGTTTACCGAGCCATTCAATACATCGTAAACATGCAGGGCAAAAATCTTTTGCTGATTGATATTGGGGGCGGTTCGGTCGAACTATCCACAGTTGCTGATTCAAAAATAATTAAAACCCACAGTTTTCAAAGTGGAACGATTCGATCGCTGCTAAAACCATTAGATCCGAAGAAAACTTATGAAAATTATTTTAACAAAGATACTTTTCATTACGAAACAGCGGTGGGAACCGGTGGTAACTTCGAAGCTATATTAAAATTAATTTTAAAACTACAGGAAGAGAATAAAATCAACCCTCGTCACGACCCTTCGTCGGATCACAAGTTTAACATTTTTGAAGTCACCGAACTGCAAGATATCGTAAAAAAAATGAGTATTGATGACCGGATTAAAAAACTAAAACTAAGAAAAGATCGCGCCGACGTGATTATGCCCGCGATTGAAAATGTCGTGGCCATATTAAATTTGGCACAATGTACAGAAGTGTTGGTACCGCAAGTTGGATTAAAAGACGGAATACTTTTAGATCTTTTTGAAAACTACTAACGACTCTTTGAATTATTTATTGAATTCGATTTTCTTCGGCGTCTGCTTTGATTTCTTCTTCCAAAATTTCTTGTTGAGCTTTTTCCATAAGATGTTCTTGCAAACCGAGATCAGTTGAATTTCTTTGTTTATAAAATCCATTTTCATCCATATCCCAAGTTTGTCTTTGATCTTTAAGATGTAAAGTCAGCAAATTCCAAATTTTACTTTTTAATCGTACATCTAAAATAGGAACTAAACATTCTACACGGGCGTGAAGATTCCGATACATCCAGTCGGCCGAGCCTATAAAAAAATCTCCATCCAAAGGATTTTCCTTACCGTTCCTAAAATAAAAAATGCGGGAATGTTCTAAAAATCGACCAATCAACGACATAACCCTAATGTTTTCACTTAATCCCTTTACCTGCGGGCGTAAACAACAAAAGCCACGCACAACAAGGTCAATTTTGACTCCGGATTGTGAGGCATTATACAACGCCATGGAGATATCATTTTCTTCCATGCTATTCATTTTTGCGAAAATCTGGGCTGGCTTTTTCTGCGCTGCCCACTGCGCTTCACGATCAATAAGTTCTCGCATACGTTGAAACATATTGATTGGTGCGACCATCAAATTTTTGTAATCGGTCTTCAAAGAGCGGCCAGTAAGATAATTAAAAAATTCGATTAATTCAGAAGTAATGGCTTCGTTAGCGGTAAATAATCCTAAATCAGTATAATGTTTTGCAGTTACTGAATTATAATTGCCAGTACCAATATGTGCGTAACTAACCATACCATCGGGTTCGTTTCGAACTACCAATACAGTCTTAGAATGTGTTTTTAATCCGACAATGCCGTACACTACGTGAACGCCAGCGTTTTCCAATGCTTGGGCCCAATAAATATTTCGTTCCTCGTCAAAACGCGCTTTAAGTTCTATTAGGCAAACAACCTGTTTGCCCATTTCGGCGGCTTTAACTAACGAACGGATAAAAGGAGAATTGTCACCGGTTCGGTACAATGTCATTTTGATAGCTAAAACATTAGGGTCAGCCGCGGCCTTTATAATAAACTTTTCTACCGTCGTCGTGAAATTTTCGTACGGATGATGAACTAATTGATCTTGCCTTCGGATCAAAGCAAAAATATCTTCTTCCCTGAATGCTAATGGTTCAATCGGCTCCCAGCGTTTGTATTTCAAATGACTTAGCGGTAAATCAAAGATAGTTTTTAAACCGGTATAATCCAAATCCCACTCTTGCGGAAGTTCGTAAATATCCTGATCTTCTAAATCTAACTCTTCCTTTAAAAACTGTAACATCCATTTATCAGGATTTGGACCGTGTTCTAATCGTACCACCTCGGCAAATCGGCGCATTCGCAATTCTTCTTCGATCATCGATAATAAATCTTCGGCGTCTTCTTCATCTCGCGATATATCAGCATTGCGAGTCAATCGAAACGGCATAACATTCAAAACAACCATCTTAGGAAATAAATCATTTAAATTTTCTTTGATCAATTCTACTAGGCTGATGAATTTAAATTCTTTATCATCTGCGGTCTCGATACGTACCCACTGCGGAAGAACCTGAGGAACCTTTACGCGTGCAAAAAAATGATCTTCACGATCGGGATGGCGTAACCGAATTCCCAATGAAGTCGAAAGATTAGAGATAAACGGAAACGGATGTCCAGGGTCAACCGATAACGGAGTTAAAACCGGAAATACGTTTTTTTGATAATATTTTTGTGCGATTTCTTTTTCTTTTGCCGAAAGGTTTTTCCAAATCAAAAGATGAATATTTTGCTCTTTCAAACTAGGCTTTAAGTTTTTAGATAAACAGTGGGCCTGACTCATAATCATAGGATTTACATATTGTCTAATGGAACTCATCTGCTGAACCGGAGTTTTGCCATCTGACGACTTTACATTTATCGCCAATGCAATTTGTCTTTTTAGCCCGCCAACCCGTTTCATAAAAAATTCATCTAAATTTGAATTCGCGATACTCAGAAAACGTAAACGTTCCAACAGCGGATTGCGGGTGTCCATAGCCTCGTTTAGAACTCGAAGATTAAAATTCAGCCATCCCAACTCACGATTCGTGAATTCCGTCGAAGACGACAGTGGATGCTCGATAAATTTGGGTCGAGAACTGCGTTTTCGTTTGGTTTCTGACTTTGGTCTTATTTTGGACCGAATTTTCGTCGTTTTCACTGTTTCATTCTAAAACAGAGTCCCTAAAATAGCTAGATTTGGCCGGCCAATGACATCACCGGACATGCGAAAAAAAATCTCATTTAGAATTTTCTCACGTCTGGAATCAGTGGCTCATTGCAAATTCGGAAACAAAAAAAGACACATCGACTTAAGTCTTGCCTTTGCGGTTTACTTAAAGTCTGATGACTCTCTCGCACAGAAGGAAACTTATGCAAACCCAACCCATCCAAGTAAAAAGTTATGCTGCATTTGATACCACAGCTCAATTAAAACCCTACACGATTGAAAGACGTGCGTTGGAACCCGAAGATGTTCAAATTGAAATTCTCTACTGCGGCATTTGCCATTCGGATTTACATACTATTAATGGGGACTGGGGAAATAAAACTTACCCTTTAGTTCCAGGTCATGAAATTGTTGGTCGTGTGGAAGCCCTGGGCTCTAATGTAAAAAAATATAAGTTGGGCGATAAAGTAGGCGTTGGATGTTTTGTAAATTCCTGCCAAAACTGCTCGGCGTGCCAGAGTCATTTAGAACAGTATTGTGAAAAAGGTACGACCTTTACCTATGGCTCAACTGACTTTCAAGGTAAAATCACTCACGGCGGTTATTCAACAAAGATCGTTGTAACCGAAAAATATGTTTTAAGAATTCCAGAAAATCTTCCTTTAGATGCGGCGGCACCCTTGTTGTGCGCTGGTATCACGACCTATTCACCTTTAAAAAAATGGGGTGCTGGCCCAAACACCAAAGTGGCTGTTGCCGGTTTGGGTGGCCTTGGCCACATGGGAGTTAAATTGGCC
>JAYVAZ010000681.1:0-2467 GCA_043750675.1 Pseudobdellovibrionaceae bacterium
CTTTGTAGGATGGATCCCAAGTAAAAGGAGTTACAAAGTATTCAAATTTCATCGCTTCAAAAATTTTAATAGTATCTATAGTGCCGACAATATTTCCTTTCATATCCACTTTATAAAGTACGTCGTAGCGAATTTTTTTGCCGTCCTTATTTAAAACTTTTGAACTAATAGCCAAAATGAATTTTCCATCATTACTTAAAGTCAGCTGATGGTGAAAGTGTCCGGGAATTTCCCACGCTTTTGATTTATCCGGATTATATAAAGTTAATCCAAATGTATTGCCAGAAACTAAATGGCCATCTGGCATGAAGTAACAGATATTTCCCGGTACTTCTAGGATCAACTTTCCCGCAAAATCAAAAATATTACAGTAAGCAACGAAGTGAGTTCTTTTCCAATTACTTAGTACATCTGTTTCGCCTTTAGAATGGGCGAAGCCCACTTCTAAGTTAGTCAGGAGCAGAATTAGTATTAATTTGGAAAGCAGTCTGATCATATGTTCCTAACTATTTCAAAAAAATTTTATCGGGGCAAAGGAGTTCTATATTCGTGGCTCGATTTCCTGTCGCAACAATTTCCACTATAATCTTTTGTTTAGGGCAGTATTGAATGATTTGATAAGCAGCTAAAGAATCATCTCTGCACAAATCAGAATTGAATTTTTGGTCTATGGTTGCTTTAGTCTTAAATCTAAAAGCCTTTGTGTTTTCTACGGGGGAATCTATTTCGACAGGTTTTTCTCCTTCATTATTTTGAAGGCAGAATGTACTCCAACGATAGGCTCCAAAATAAGGATCCTGGGATTGCTTGAATAAATCTTGTCGATATTGAAAATGATTTTGAATTGTGTAATGACCCACTTTTTCAGATTCAACGGATTTGACTTTTACTTTTATTTTATCAATTCCTGCGATGGGATTGAAAACTATTGATGTGTTATTCAATTCCAGCGAAAATGGGCCAGCCAAATTATGTGCACAACCCGAAAGAACAATAGTGGCCGTTATTAAAAAAATGAGAAATTTACTTCCGATCATGGATTACAATATTCTGACTTTATGATTTCTGTCGGACCAGTAGTAACAGCGCGAAAAGAACGATGTTTTTTGCAACCCTCTTTTTCTATTGGAATGATTAGACTGAATCGAAGGCCGTCCTTGGAGACCAGCGCCGCAGGTAAATTTTTATTATAACTTTCCAATTCAAGACTTGGTTTGATTTCGTCCAGTGTACCTTGAAATAAATTGTCCTGAAGAAAAACAACATCCACTATTTGGATTTGAGAAACCTCATTAGGCAATTGTTTTTTTATCGCATCTGGCAGACTCTTTTTCGCTACGGTTTTAAACTGAACTTTATGAAAACCTTTGTTTTCCGAAAAAAAAGTAGAGCTAAACAAAGATTTTGATCCGTCTAAAAATTGAAAAGGCTGCGAAAAAACTTGGCCCCGATTTTCTACAATTCGGTGGCAAGCGTAACAAGCCAAAGTGGTTTCTTTTATTGATTCCGGAAAAAGCTTTCCATCAACATCAAACAAAGCATAGCCCCATCCACCGGTTTCGGCATACTTTACTTTATCTCGTACCATAAACTGGAATCGTCTTGCTCCGCTAGGGACGGCAGAACTAGTAAATTGAGAATCTTCATGGGTAACGACCCCGATTTTTCCGAAGATGGCGCCATCAGGGTAACTGATAGATCCACTAGCTAACGTTTTCCAGGCTAAGTCATTCGCGAACGTCCAGCGCATTTCGTTGCTATCTTTTCTGTATCGCACGGTCACCAATCGCCAGTCTTTTTCAAAATTCTGAAAGTCTGAACGTTTAATTCCGTTCATTTCCGTAACTGCTAGTGGTTCGGCAGAAGATAAATTCGAGGAAAGAAAAAACAAGATGTAAATAGGAGAGTGCTTTAGGAATCGGGACAAGGTTTTCAAATAGGCCTCCTAGTTAACGGACGATTAATGATTGCCCGCTGGGGAAAATATGTCAAGTTACGCACCTTTTAAGGCTGTTTTTAAGGTTTTAAAGATACCAATCAGGATCACTTTTGTACTTTTCAAAAGGATCAAATCGAGTATTGCGACGGTACTCTTCCTGATTGTATTTTTTAATTTCATCTATGGCACCGAATCCGTAGGCCAACGAAGACACATACTTTTGCGCCTTTTCGGTTCCAGTAAACCGATTCATTTTGTATTCAGCATAGTGACAGAAACTAAGGTAATAGGAGTGAATTCCCTTAAGTGTTGGGCACGTTTCATAAGAGTCCCAAGTAAACTTCATTCCTAAAGTCACTTGTTTTTGCGGCAAAGAAAATTTCTGTTCAACTAGGGCTTTACGAATTGCCCGGATAGCGATCACTTTTAAAACGCTGTCCATTGAGGACACTTTAAGTGATTCATTAATAAGTTCACCCTTTTCGTTCAGATTAAACTGGAAAAAAATAGTTCCGACGTGGCCATATT
>JAYVAZ010000682.1:0-12860 GCA_043750675.1 Pseudobdellovibrionaceae bacterium
TTATTACCAATTAAATCTTTAACCTTAAGAACCGGTATGTCTATTTTATTAGGTGGTATCTTAGGTAATGTTACTGACCGGATTATTTGGGGCCATGTGGTTGATTTTATCGTGGTTGGTACGGTCAACACTTCTAGTCCTGCATTTAATATTGCCGATGCTTTGCAGTGGGTTGGATACGGTTTAATCGTTTACGCCATTGTAAAAGAGGGTGAATTATTATGGCCAGAAAATAATGCTCGTCGAATGTATTGGATCAATCCAAAATTCCAACTGAAGTATTGTTTTTTACTTCTGGGAATTGGATTTGGAATTAGCCTAATTACGGCGGTGTTTTCATTTACCTACATGCGTGTAACAATGATTGAATTAATTGGAAATAATAAAACTTTATTAGATAAATTTCTAATCCCTTACATCATCACTTTCTTTCTCATTTCCATTGGATTCAGTGCCGGCTTATTTACCGTTGGAAAAATCATTAGCCATAAAATCGCTGGCCCCATTTACGCATTTGAAAAATACCTTACCGATTTAATAGACGGTAAAAGTCGTCCCTTTAAATTGCGCTCCCAAGATGAATTCAAAGAGCTAGAAGAACTAGGCCGAAAGATCAAAAAATACACCGAAGACTACAAATCTGATCGCGCTGCCAATCAATAACGGACACCGACGACTGCGTATTAAGTTAGAGTTACTAGGCGTTAGTGGAATCCGTCCTAAGATAGGAAATCATGCGGTTTCCCTGCTATGGCTGTTAACCATAGAGTCGTTTGCGCTGGAAATTGGTTACGTCTTTTACCCTGGCCGGTAGCGATGTCACTTCTGCTGCACAGTCAAAGACACCGTGGAACATCGCTACTTTGCACTTCGACTTCGCATCGGGGCACATGCGCTGACATCGCTACTTTGCACTAGCCTGAAGCTCCGGTGGAACATCGCTACTTTGCACTTCGACGACTCAAAGTCCCATGTGCAGACATCGCGCTAGAGCAGCCATCGCACATAGGCCCAAAGTTATGCCCGGGACCCCCTGTATCCAATCCGAACGCCATCTCAAAAAATCTCCAAAGTGAAGTAATACTTTTAAAGGCTTGCCTCGAAATTGCACTGAAAATTCATTATGAAAAAACAAATGTTTCTTAATTCTAAATTGAAAATCAATCTTAACTTCGGTGGCTCTCTTCTGAAAAATTCTCACGCCAAGATAGCAAGGCCAATTTCTACAAAGGAAAGTATGCATGTGGTTTTAAAATCTAGCCGAGCTGTTGGCCCGCTTTCGATGCTTAATTACAAACATTCAAAGTTCGTTCACAGAACGATTCAACTTCAGGCAAAAAAATTTCATATAAACATTTATAATTTTGCGAACGTCGGTAACCACATCCACTTATTGATCCGGGCCAATAAGCGCGAATGGTTTAAAAACTTTTTACGAGCCATTGCAGGATTGATCGCAAAATTTATTATAGGCCGTAAACGAGGAGGAAGGGAAAAGTTTTGGGATCAGCGCCCGTACTCAAGAATTGTTTTTTGGAAGAAAGACTTTATCGGAGTTAAAAAATACGTGATCCAAAATTTCAATGAAGCGATGGGTTTCATACCCTATCAGCCAAGGAAGAAACCCCCAGCAAAACCAAGGTAACTATCTTAAAAAAATTTCAACGCGGGGGAACCTAACTCACACAAGTGAATGCCCGCCAGATAGGGCTTGCGAACTATTTCGAAGCTTCCAACGGCATACAGAGCCGTGAACTATTCCGAAATCTCAGGCTTAACAATTGCTAACTCATCGGTCAGCCAATTAAGCCGTAAGCATCGGGAATTCAATCCGCGATCTCCATATCGGAAATTTTCGACAGGTAAAATCTTTTTTCGATGGCATCGATAAAACAAAATGCTTTGACGTAGTCGCCGTCTGGATTGCGAACAATGCCGACAGGTTTAATTTTGCGGGTATTTCCACCGCGACTTCCGCCATCATAGATAATATTTAGACTTTTATCAGCTTCCAGCGCCTGACAAACCAACGAAATGTGCTGACTTCCACTTTGTAAAATCGCGTATGCGTTCCAACGGAGTTCTTTTCCAACTTTCGCATAAACTTCTGCTAAGGTAGCTTCAGGACCAATTCGTTCCATACACTTCAGACCGACATGTAAACAGGCAAAAGCATCATCAGTGGCCCGATGCGCTTGGCCGCCTTCCAATTTTAAATATTTCACTAAAGTCTGCAATTTATGATTGAGACTTTCTGGGATCACATTCCGGGCCAACAAACTAGTGCAGATGGCCGGATAATGCGGCAATAAAATTTTTGATTTTTCAAATTCGTAAGCCATAAAACCCATATCAAAAGGCGCGTGATGAGCCAACAAAATGGAACCTTCTAAAAAGTCCCGAATCTCCTGTAGTTTTTCAGAAATTAAAGGGGCATCAGCCACCATTTCATTGCTGATCTTGTGGATTCCGATAATAAAATCTGACATTGGTTTACGTGGTTTAAATAAAAAACCCATACGCGCCACTTCGA
Source organism: Pseudobdellovibrionaceae bacterium (assembly GCA_043750675.1). Classification (GTDB taxonomy): domain Bacteria; phylum Bdellovibrionota; class Bdellovibrionia; order Bdellovibrionales; family Bdellovibrionaceae; genus JAYSSX01. Next base: position 2,534 of record JAYVAZ010000682.1, read on the forward strand.
CGCCGTTTCTCCACTTCACCGCACCGAATTCTACGACGTCAGAACCTATCGGATAAGCGCCCGAAGTTTCGGTATCGAACGCTACAAAAGTAGTATCTTGCCATTTTTGAGTTTTATCTAAAACCGTTCCGTTTGAAGTCATACAGCTGAAAAAAATATCACCGCAACAGATCAAAGTCCAGCGATAGTAAAAAAACAAATGCAAACGTATATCTTCTTTTATTTTTCTATAGAATCAAATGAGTATGCGTAAGTTTATTGTTCTCATTTTACTTTGCGGGCTGGTCTGTCGCCCGGCAACAGCCCAAACAACCACAGGAAAAGACCCTGCTGCCAGTGCTGGTAAACTTTATGGTGAAGCCATGATTGGAACTAATTTCGTCGAATACGGGCTTACGCAAACACAAAAAGAACCGGCTTTTGTCGGTGGTATCGGTTATCAGTTCAATCCGATTTTTAAAATGGGATTTCGTGGGGCTAGTGTTAATTACGCTGACTTTGGCGACCATTTGAATTTGCGATTCTACGGTGAATACAAGTCCGTGCTCACCGCAAACACAAATCTAGTTTTGAAATATGTTTCCAATAAATACTATAATTCCAATACAAGAAATGGAAATATTCTGGGTATAGATTTTGATTATTCTGGATATCACTGCGCTGTAGAAAACAATGATAATTGGGAAGGTACGGGTAAACACAGCATCCATATTCATGGATCTAAACAGTGGGCATTATACCCTACGATTTATTGGGGTGCCGAAGCCGGAATCAACCTAGTGAAAGCCAACAGCAAAAACACTTACTTTGATGGCCTGACTTATATCGGTCACAAAATGTCGAACACCGTCGACTTAATGTTTAAAGCAAGCTTAACAACGGCAGCATCGCAGTTCGACGGCCAAGGCGACTTCGCCACTTTCTTTACGCTTTCCACTTTATTCTAAGTTGAGAAGAAACCCCTTTATAGTCAGCACCAATCCTAACACCCTAATCCAGCATTTGCTTTTAATCGTGACCGCTGTGAAGCTAAACTTCGCGCGTGGCCAAATGTGACACGCGGCCAATCGTGATCTGCGGCTGCGTATAACCGTAACGATGCGATCTGACCAGACGTAACCCAAGGTTAAGGTTAACCCAATCCAAAATAAAAATGGGACCCGAAGATCCCTTTTTTATTTCAAACAGACAATCACTGAAGTAGCGATGTCGATTTTTGTGAATATCGCGTAGAGTTTATTTTACTCCAGCTGGCTTAGTACCCTTCATACCTTTCGAAATGGTATCATTATTCGGGAAGATATCTTGAAGGTCGTTAAAATTAAATTTTGCTTTGTTGTTTCCTTTGGCATCACAGGAAGCCGCGGCCTTACACAAACTGTTTGAGCTCAACAAGCGGGCCACTTTTTGTTGTAGGTATCCCGCCATAACAGATCTATCCATCGAACGTTCAAGGTAATTCATAGCATTGTTTAAATCTTTAAAGCCGTCATCCAAGCGGTTAAAATTATGCTGTAATCCACCTAACCGAATGTATGACTCCATCATCGCATTAGTCGCCTCGGCTCTGGCAGTTGCTTTGATTGCCGATCCTGTTGAAACGGCGGCTCCTATGCCGTCAGCCATCGAAGCAATTGAAGAGTCCCATGCTTTTCCTAAGGTACCTCTGGCTTTTTCGCGTGCAGCCTCAGCTCGTTCCGCAGCCCTCGCAATTTCTGACATATTTGCTTGGGTCATATTTGCGTTCGCAGTGTTATTGGATTGTTCAGCCTCTGGCGTTAAGGCCGTCACATTTGCCAGTGCGGTTCGTGCATCCCTAACAACATTACCGGTACTGTTAGTAACATTCGTCCAAGCGCTTTTTGTATATCTTGAAAGCACGCTTCCCCATGTATCCAGTGCAGACTCGTAAGCTTTATTTTCTGCTGTAACGGAGTTGCTCATGTCTCTTATATTACTTGCCGCTTTCGCGCGCGCATTTGCTGCTGCGATTTCTGCCGCAGTATCTGCAGCCATTGAAACGCTAGCAATTAAACTGAATAAAACCAAAGCTTTAAAAAACATAGATAAGCTCCTTTTATAATTTATCTTCACCATTAAGATTTTATTTTATATTTACGATTAGCAATACCCTGGACCCTTTAATCTAGCCGTAAGTAGAAAGAAGACACTGGACCTTCCGCTATTGATCTATTTCCGCTAAAAAACTCCAGAAGTTATTTTGTGTTCAATTTATCAATAATTCAGCTACACTATTGGAAAGCACTAAGGAGATCGCATGAAACTAATTTTACAATCGGTACTTATTTTGTTCTTTGGAATCAACGCTTTCGCTGTTCCGAATATCACCAAAATTTCCGATGCTCCCTTCAGACATTATTTCTTATCTTATGAAGACTTGGCTACTTTAAGTGAAACGGAAAGATCAGAATATCTTTTAAGCCTTCAAGCCTTCCGTACCGTGCTGGAACTTTCGCAAAGTACCCATTTGGAAAAGTGGGATTCCAAAGCGGCCCTAGAAACTCAGAACCCTAACTACTTCGCCGGCCTTTACAAAAAAATAGATCTTTACCTAACAACCGAAACACAAAAAGCAAATGCGAATCCCCTTCTTCGCTTGGCCTGGTTGGGGTTAAGCAAAGCAGCTCCACTGTTTGAAAATTCCTTCTCCGGACTGACCAAATATGCGGCGCGATTCACCGGTTTCACGGGTACTAAAGCATCCTCTGCGGCGGCTGCCCGTGCAGGTAATGTAGCAGCGGCAGAATTAAAAACTGCTGAAAAAGCAGCCGAAAAAGTTGCGGCTAAATTTGGACTGGAAGCTGCGACTCACACGGATCTCATCGCAATGCGGGGGCTGGCGAATGAAATTAAAGCCGCAGCCAAAGCGGGTGATCACATTAAGGCTGGAGAGCTTACTGGAAAATTTAAGACCCTTTTGGCAAATATCGAATCCGATCCTGCCAAAGCCGCAAAAATAGAAGCCTTTATGAAGAAAGCCGGAATCAAAGCAGGATTAATGACAGGTGGAAAATTTTTAGCTCCTACAGCCGTAATCGAAGGAATGTTTAACTGGGACAAGCTGACCGAGATTTTTGATCAGACTCCCGATTCGGTGAAAGAAACCGTCTTAAACGCTGCCCATGCCACACAATCAGCAGTGAACTCTGGAGTCGCCGCGCTGGAAACAGCTTTGGATCCAAATGGAAAACCAGTTCAGTCAAATGCCTACAAACCCAAAGCCGATAATGGCTGCATCTACGGACTGTGGACTTCTACTTGGGTCATAAAAGGCAGCAAGTCTTATTGCACTCGCCCACGGGAATCAATGCCTGACGATTGCAATGGCGAATTTTTTATGTGTCCAAACATGGGGGCTGCAGCAGAAGGAGTTTCTAACAAAACTCTTTTCTGCATTAAAGCAGAACCAAATAAAGATATTTCGGTACGTTGCACAGCTAATTTTAAAGCTAAACTGGCTGCAAATCAGTTGAAAATGAGCCAAGAAGCCTACGATAAAATTATAAAATCCTTGCAGTTCAAAGGTGATCAAGGGGCTTTAACTTTGGCAAAGTATTGTGAAGGTGCTTCAACAATGCAAGGTTCCGAATGTGGGGCATTGTTAGAAATTGAAAAAATCTACAAAGACACTAAAATTGGTGACCTTGTTGTGGCCAATGCAAATGCGGCTGCTGCAGTGGCGCCAGCAGTTCCGGCACCGGTACGTGGTACTGCTACCGAAACGAATTAGGCGCGGCCGGCTAGGCGCGTAGCCGAAAAGCGCGGCCAGACCGCTGGGCGGAAAAGCGCAACTAGACATAGCTGCGCTTCGTCGGCGCAACTACTTTCCCGAATCGCTGCGCGATTACTCTTCCGAATGTGACTTTTCTTTTTCGTTAAGATTTTTATCAGTAACGTGACCTGACTCGGGCATCTGAAGTGACTTTTGATTCCCTTCAAACTTACGGTTTTTAGTATCATCGCGAGTGGATCTTTTTTTCGACGCTTGTTCGGCAAAGTTCGAATAAACATCTTTTGAATCATCGCCCGTACCAAATACCGTTTCTAATTTTCTTTGTTTAGTACCGTCGACTTTTTTCTCATTCATTTTTACTTGAATCTCAATTTTACCCAATGGTCGTTTGCCTTGGCCTTCAATATAAGTCTTGTGACTTTCTACTATAGAATAAGCATTTAAACTGACCGAATCATGTTCTAAACTGGATTTAATCTTCAGATTTAAAATGGCCGCTCTTTGGGCCGCGGTTTTTCTAGCTAACTCTGGTGAACTTTCGTCTACTGATTGTTCATAAAGAAAGGATTTGATATCAACGGTTGCATCCGCCAAACCAGTAGTAATTCCCTTTAGTTTTCCGATATTTTCAAAGAAATCTTTGCTGGGTTCAGCCGTACCAGGAATGAAAAATTTGTTGTCTTCGAAAACCATTTTCATTCCGTCTTCTTCGACCGTCATGGTTTGTGCAATTTCTTTTAATTCGTTTTGGAGGTAGGCCTGTACTACTTTCGCGGAACCCATGTCCAATAAGTTGGGAGTTTTATCTATAGGTTCTAGAAATGACTGAAAGGCCTTCATAGGTTCATTCACGAAGTCTAAAAAAAGTTTTTCTAATGTAATTTCGACGCCGTAATTCTGAAAGTTATATTCAATAATAGAGGGAGTTGAAAAATAGTCAGATACGGCCTTTTTAGTTTCCGCAGATTGCGACAGCAGCCACATTACCAAGAAGAACGCCATTAAGGCTGTCATAAAGTCAGCAAGCGCCACCTTCCACGATCCCCCGTGGTGTCCAGCGCCATTGACGTAGACTTTTTTGATAACGATGATCTGACCTTTTTTCTCTGCTGCCATAAATCTTCTAAATCCTTATAAAACTTTAGCTCAGCCAAATCTAGCCCGCGCCAAAGGCGCTAGGCCTAGCCGGCCGCGCGCTTTCGGCTTCGCCTTATGCGGCCTTCTTAATTTCTTTAGTCGCTTTGTCACACTCATCAAAACTAGGACGCTCTTCAGGCTGAATCGATCGTCTAGCGAACTCGATACAAACAATAGGAGGCGCGCCTCTTTGCAATGCGATCATTGCGGCTTTAATAACTTGTAAATATCTACCTTCAGCTTCGATATCCGCAGACATCTTCCCTGCTGTTGGACCAATCAAACCGTAAGCACCGAAAACCCCTAACATCGTTCCCACTAGGGCACCAGCAACCAATCGACCGATAGTTTCAGTACCTTCTGTCAAGTGATCCATGGTTTTAACGATACCCAAAACGGCGGCAACGATGCCCAGGCCGGGGAAACCATCCGCAGCTTGTTGTACCGCATGCTGAGCCATATGCTCTTCACTATGAATTGCTTTTATATCCGCATCTAACAAATCATCAACATCGTAAGGCGATAAATCCGCAGACAATGTAATTTTCATCGTGTCACATAAGAAGTGAACCGCATGATGATTATGCATAAAACTTGGATACGCAGAAAAAATTTCGCTTTTGTCCGGAGTTTCGATGTGTTTCTCTACCGCTTGCGGTCCGTCTTTTCTAAAAAGTTGAAACAGTTGAAACATCATTTGTAATAATTCGATATATTCTTTTTTCTGTGGACCTTTCGAGGTCAAAGATTTCAAAGCCAGCTTGATTCCTGACTTGATGGTTTTCATTGGATTGGCGATAATATAGGCTCCTAAGGCCGCTCCCCCGATGATCATCAACTCGATGGGCGCTGATTTAGCGATAACCGACATATGACCGCCGGCGATAACGAAACCACCAAACACCGTTGCGAATACGATTATTATTCCGACAAATCCCATGGGTTACCTCTTCATTGCTTTCTTCGGTCAAAATCTGAATTTAATTGAGACAAAAGGGGTTTGAATTTACAATCAGGACCAAGATCGGGTTGAGTTACCTGCAAAACTGGACGAAAATAAGATATGAACTTTTTAATCGTATTTAGCCTTAACCTACTGCTGCTTATTCAACCCGCCAACGCAGCTGACGAAAAGGAAAATCCGCTTTTTGCCCAGGCCTTTTTGCAAACCAGTTCATTACACCAACAACAAAACACGTTGTTAACGATTAATTTACAATTAAATAAGGGTTATCACGCCTATGTAGAACAATTTAAATTAACCAGCTCTCAAGCCGTAAACATCAGTCAACTTCGAATTGATCCTTTGGTCGACTTCAAAGATCCGGTCAGTAAAAAAATCAAAAATGGCGTCGAAGGTAACTCAAAAATTCAGACGGTTATTGAAATTCCCGAAAATCTTCCTAACGACACTACCGAATTAGATTTTATTTTAACTTATCAAGCTTGCGCTGAAACCTACTGCTTATTTCCAAAAAAGATTCCTTTGAAATTGGCCATCAACATTATCCCGGTCGATCAGCCCAGCTGGACTGAAAAAATGGAAGTTATGCTGAAAAACTCTAACGAAAAAAATATTAGTTTCGCATTATTGATTATTTTTTTAGCCGGTTTTTTGACAAGTTTCACTCCGTGTATTTTTCCGATGATTCCAATTACGCTAACCGTCCTAGGGTTTAACAAACAAAAATTGAGCAGCACGGATAATTTTCTAAAGAGTATTTTTTATGTTTTAGGAATTGCGATTACTTATTCTGCGTTGGGGGTTCTGGCTGCCATTACTGGCAAAATGTTTGGATCTTTTTTAAATCAACCTTGGTTCTTAGCATTTACCATTACCCTCTATTTTGTGATGGGCTTAGGAATGTTCGGCCTATTTGAAATTCAGGTTCCCTTGTGGATTCGACAAAAGATTGAGGGGAAAACTCATTCCTCACATTATCTAGGCGCTTTCATTGCCGGTTTACTTGCCGGAGTTCTGGCCAGCCCTTGCGTTGGCCCCATTTTAGTTTCTATTTTGGCTTTTATTGCAAAAACTCAAAATCTGTATTTGGGGTTTATCTATATGTTTTCTTACGCTTTAGGAATGGGCGTAATTTTTATTGCTTTGGGAATGTCGACATCGTTTCTAAGGTGGTTACCTAAATCAGGTCGTTGGTTAAACCTAGTGAAACATGCTTTAGGTGTGATTCTAGTATTAACTAGTCTTTATTATGCTAATATTCTTTATTCACAACTTACGAAAAAGACTAATCCAACTGTCCCAATGATTAGTGATAACAAACTAGAAGATTCACATTGGGCCGCTTATTCTGAAGACAGAATTAAAAGTGCCGCAGCTGCTGGTAAACCTGTGATCATCGACTTCTTTGCCGACTGGTGCGTGGCGTGTAAAGAATTAGATCAGTTTACCTTCTCAGACCCCAAAATTCAGAAACACATTTATGATTACGTTTTGTTGCGTTTTGATGCTACGGCAGAGTCTTCCCAACTGGACGAACTAAAAAAGAAATATGAAATATACGGACTGCCTTCTATTATTTTTCTAAATCGCAAAGGCCAGTGGCAAAAGGAATTGACCCTAAATTCTTTTGAGAATGCCGAAAAGTTTAAATCTCGCTTGGAAAAATTCGATGTTATGATAAACAAAGACTAGTTTTGTCGTGCTACAGAAGGCACAGCAACAAAATGTGCTAGCACAAAAAGACCTGAACATCATACTGGGCAAGACTTTGGTCCACGTCCAAGTGCCATCATAAAATTATCTTATAGTATACAGTAAATTAAAAATGTTTAAGTTTATTGACCGTCACGATCCCCCATATGAAAATTTGAGTACTTAACGAGGGGGAAGACATGGATTGTCTACGTTACATTTTGGCAACATTAATTTTTTCTGTTGCTGCTCAGGCTTCGGCTACATTATCGGCTGATCATCTAAATGACATTTTGCAAAGCACTAACGCCACTTGGACTGCAAAAGAGAATCATTTATCAGCGATGCAGAGATCAGAATTCAAACACCTTTTGGGACTAAAGGATTCCCAACCAACTGACATGGGTTTTTACGTTGAAGAAAATATGTCACCTACGGTTCGCCAAGTTGTTGATTGGCGAAATAAAGACGGAAAGAACTATTTAGGTCCAGTAATGGATCAGGCAAACTGCGGAAGCTGCGTGGCTTTTGCTGCAACGGCTACTTTAGAAGGACAAGTAAATATTGCTTCCAATTTTCCAGGATTAAATCCTAAGTTTTCTCCACAGGCATTATTTTCTTGCGGCGGTGGATCTTGTGACTTCGGATGGTTTCCAAGTTCAGCAGCTAGTTTCTTAACTAAAACAGGTATTCCTGATGAAGCTTGTTTACCTTACTCTTCAGGTGCGACTGGTAAAGACGTTGCTTGTAGCAGTAAATGTGCGGACTCAACACAAAGATCATTTAAAATTGCGGGTTCAACGACTCCAACAATGGGAACAGTTAATATCCAAGCAGTAAAAACGGCTTTGGAAAAAGGTCCCTTACTGACTACATTGACAGTATATGAAGATTTCATGTTGTACTCATCTGGCGTTTATTTACATGCCACTGGTCCAGCATTAGGTGGTCATGCAGTTAGTTTAGTTGGATATGATGATACAAAACGCGCTTGGTTGATCCGAAATTCATGGGCTAAAGATTGGGGCGATCAAGGTTTTGCCTGGGTTAGCTGGGATGATAAATCTGGTATCGGTGCCAGCACTTGGGCATTCAGTGTACCTAAAGGTTTAGCAATTTCAATTCGCGAACCATTAACTCGTGATTATGTAAGTGGAAAATTCAACTTAACTTCAGAAATCACTCCGGGCCAAGAAACTCAAGCAGCTGGCGAACACACAATGTCTCTTTCTTTTAATGGAAGAGCCGTTCAAAACATCGCTTGCGCAAAAGCAATGAAATGTTCTTCTGTAATCGATTCGACCACATTGGCTGATGGAAAGTATGAAGTTCAATCAACGGCAAAAGATGCTGCTGGTACTGTGATTCGTTCACAGACTCAGTATTTTTATGTTTTGAATCATGAACCGCAAATTTCAATCGCGTTAAGCCAAAAGACAATAACCGCATTAAATTCAGCAGTAAAAGGTCGCGTGACTTTTGAAATCGAAAATAAAATGACTCCGGTTCCGTTTAATCGTTTAGAGTCTATCGTTACTAAAAATGGTAGCGTAATTCGAAATCGTTACACTGAAGTTGCGGTAAATAACATGGCTATGGGTTGGACAACAACTAGCGCTCCAAATGGCGATTACGAAATTGTACATATGGGCACAGTTAAAGTGGGAGACAAAATCTACACAGTTAAAACTCCGGCTTACAAAGTTACTATCCAAAATTAACTTTATATTACAAAATAGACCTTCAAAAGCGGCGCTGCCAAGTGCCGCTTTTTTTTGCTGAAGGCGCACAGCAATGCCACCGGGGGCGCCAAGCCCGGTGGTGCAGCTGCAAGTTAACGAATGAACATCGCTACTATTGAATTCCAAATTCGTAAACAATTTAGAAAATGAAACTGTCTCGGTAGCGGAAAAGCATGAAGTGCTAGACATAACTGAGGTACGATCGAAGCTATATATCACCATTTTGTCCCATTCTGAGACGCGCCTAAATATCAGACAGTCGTCAAAGATCTTAAGCCGCAAAAACGCACACCCTAAAAAATCATCCTCCTAATCCCCTATTTTCGTTTACAGAGGCCAGTTTCCCAAGATTCTTAGCACCTAACTTGAAATATGAACTAGTTAGGAGAAATCTATGAATTCAAAAATGGTTCAATCCGCGATCAAAAGTACTCTGACGATCCTCGTAGCTGCCAACATGATGGCCTGTACAAAAAAGCGTTCTGATACCTTCCTTCAAGGCGCGGGCGAAAACCTGAAGTCTGTTGCGGACTATGATGGAAAAGTCTTTGATGTGGAAACGTTAGGTGAAATCACTGGCAATCGGGAATTAAAATTATCCACAAAAAGTACCAAAGTTGCGACTGGCGAATCCTATAAGAACTGGAGTTTTGTTCCGGTGAAAGTAAACGCTAAGGCGGAACTTCTTGCCGATACTCCGTTCATCGCTCGCCCCAATGATAAAACCAGCTATAAAATTAAGTATCAAATTACCAACAGTTACTTAGTGGTATTGAAGTTAGCCAAAGCCAAAGACCTACACCCCAGCGAAGCCGCGGGTGCCTTTAAACAAGAGGATTCTGACCTATTGGGCGTTCCTTTGGTTGGTTATCCCATTTCCGGCTTTTACAATATTGATCACGTTCAAAGTAATGGTGAAAAAACTAATAAGTTAATGGAAAAAACGATCTTAGATAAAACTGGCGCAAAATTCTTCAAAATAAATGCAGCTGGAAAAACGATCTACAAAGCCCAAGCTAAATTGGATGTAATTGATAA
>JAYVAZ010000683.1:0-2259 GCA_043750675.1 Pseudobdellovibrionaceae bacterium
GAAAAAATATCAATAAAGCCCATATGGTTTCCAACGAGCATTCCCACCTTATCGATGGGCGGTGGATTTTTAACGGTCAGTTGAATATTTAAAAGCTTACACATGAGGCCACAATAAAAATGTCCATTTTTAGAAAAGCGTCGTCGTCGATGCGTTTCATCCGTGGAAGTCATGTGAATCCAAAAAGAAACAGAAAAATAGCTGAACGCTAGCGGTAGAAATAACGATATACGATAGAGGGCGCGAATTTGTATCATAAAAATTATTAAAGAACTATTTACTTAACCGCATAATATTCTGGGCCGAGGTGTAGCCTGCTTCAATGGCCGCCGACTGTCCACCGCCTGGAAAGCCCCACGCCGAAGCAAAAAATAAATTCTTAATTGGATTTTGAAGAGGTAGTCTCGCTAAATTGGCTTGAGTTGGTGTTTGGGCAAAGCCATAGACCGAACCCTCGGTGTTAAGAGTGTACCTTTCAATGGTCCGAGGGGTTGAAAATTCGGAGATCGAAACTTGGCTAGAAAAACCCGGATATTCTTGATCTAAGCGAACAAGCATTTGAGCAAGGCCCTCTTTTTTCTTGGCAAGGTAGGCCGACTCATCGAGATCTTTCCAACTTTTCATGTACTCTACGCAGCAGGCAGTTGCAGACTTTGTTTGGGCTCCGCCCATGCCGGAATCAATTTGACCATAATCAACAAAAAGCATTGTCCGCTTTGAAAAGTCATACTGACTGTCGGTCGCTATATCTTTAAGAGAGGAAATTTTCTCATTAAGAAGAATGGTTGAGTAGGCAGAGTTTTTTAGCTCACCAGTGTAACCCAGGAATAGGCTGCAAAAACTGAGTCCTGGTGTAAATTTTTGAATCTTCTTTTGCAGTTTTTTAGAATCCTCAGGATCCAAAAGATTTTGTGCAACATAAGGTATCGCAGAATTGGAGATAACCCATTTGACGGGAACGCTTGTTTTCTCATTAGGTTTTAATTTGCTGCAAAATTCAATGCCAACAGCCTGGCCATTTTTGGTGATGATTTTAGTTGCGAGTTGATTGTACATCACTTTGCCGGATCGTTTGGTAATATACTCCGCCAGGTAGTTTGAAAGCTCCTGAGAGCCACCTTTGATGTAATGAGAGCCTTTGAAAAAAGATCCTTGAGCGGTTCCGAACCAAGGCAAACTCATAGAATAGGGGTCATCATGGTAGTAGGCTAGATTGGCGGAAAGAATTATCTTTAGTCGGTCGTCCTGGATAATAGAATCTAAAAAGCCTCCAAGAGTCGCGTTAATGTGTCTGAATATATACGGGAAAGTAAATGGTACGGTGGCCAATTTCGAATAAAAGCTAAACCTATTTTGATAGGTGGCTGGGATAAATCGATTGATATCCCTTCTTAATCCGGCGATGACATCAAAAAATTTATTAATGCCGGCGACTTCATTGGGAAATTCCCCTAAAAGCATCTTTTTTAATTCAACGCCTGAGTTTGGCAAAATCATATCGATATTTTGACTGTTACTTTTCACTTTATAGAATTCATCAAGGGGAAAGAATTTAACCGCGTCAAGAACATCCAAGTCGCGGAAAATTTTTAGCTTATAATCTTCTTCGTCCATGCCGTCGACGGCATGCAGGCTCACTTCAAATCTTACATTTTTCCTTTTAAAGAGAGTGGCGCAACCGCCTGGAATGTTATGCTGTTCAATCAGCAGGACACGAAACCATTCTTTAGCAAGCTTTGCGCCAGCCGTTAATCCGCCAAGCCCTGCACCGATGATTGCAACATCAAATTCCACGAGAACACCTTCAGTTTGATTTCAAAACTTTATTATCTAAATAAAAACAGGGATTAGTTAAGTATTCAATTTTTGACCCGCCCTAAGTCAGGATAATGAGCACCAAGACGTCCTGTAATTTGAAAATATTGTGTCTATAGACTGGACTTCATACTGTATTTTGATTCGGATTCTTGCCGTAAGGTGAATCCAGGAAGACAATTTGTCGGTAACTAAAGGAAAACGTTTGGAAAAAAGCAATCCTGAAAATCAATCTAAAAATCAGTTCGGGAAGTTTATTCTTGGGGAGCGACTTTCAAAAGGTCAATATTCTCCTGTTTACCGATGTTTTCATGATAACAATGAATATGCCATCAAAATATTTCCCAAACAAAAAGACCAGAAAGATAATAATTGGCTTCTCAGAGAATTTTCCACCCTCGTTTTCATGAGTCATCCAGCTATAGTGAAGGTGCTCGAATCCGG
>JAYVAZ010000684.1:0-5552 GCA_043750675.1 Pseudobdellovibrionaceae bacterium
CGCTTTTGATTGAAAAACCAAGATCTTTGTCTAGGTTGCTACGGCAGCCGTTCATTAACAGCTTCAAAGGTCTCTCGTTTAACATGTCGAAGTGATCGATGTTGATTCCATTTTCTGCAATTAAGAAGTCTCTAAATGAAAAACAACCATTGTGGTTGGTTTTTCTATACTCACGAAGAAGTACTTGCAAAGTCTTCTGGCAATCTTTGGTCATATAGTCTTTTAATTTGTGGCAAATGAAAGATTCGATAAAACGGTAGGTTTTTTCTAAACTTGTTGGTTCGGCATTCGCAATAAGAATTTTTTCATGCGCGATTTTAAAAAGTTCTAAATGTGCTGGTAGTGGCCCCGCACCTAAGTCAAAAATGACATAGTCGTAATTTACTTTTTCAGCTTGTTCAAAGAGATTTTTTACCAACTCCTGATGGATAACACCATTTGACCAATAATCCCAAAACCCTTGAACGTAACTTAGTTTTGGAATTTCAGTTTCTTGGGCCAGATCAGCAAGATTTTTTCCTTCTTCAAAAAATAAACGCAAGTTTTTTTCGTTTAAAGACAATCCGAACGTTGTGTGCAGATTCGCACCACTGATATCAAAATCAATCAACAAAACTTTGTGATTCAATTTAGCTAAGGTAATCCCCAAACTTGAGGAGATAAAAGTCTTTCCAACTCCGCCTTTGCCGGCGCCAACAACCCACACTTGAGCTGACATGATAAACCTCTGAATTAAAAAATGCTATTTAACTACAAGATTTTCTTCGGCTTCTGAAGCTCTTATATAAAGAGGGGAATACAAATTCCATTCTAAGGTCCAGTCTGATTTTTTGCTTTGTTTCGAGATTTCGAACAAAAAAGATGATTTCGGAAAGTCTGTAAAAGACGAATTCCTAATAAGCCTAGTTTTTAACGAGTCGGACATGTGCGGTAGGTAGACATTGTAGCCATCGCCCAAACAAAGAACCTGCGACAACTTTAATCTGTCCAAAGTTGTCTCTAATTGGGAAATAGGAACGGCAGCAGGATTAAACAAACATAAACTATCTTTGTAGATCCCAGTGTAAACTAAATTCTTGTAAGCATTTATAACTACCAAACAAGGTTCGGTAGTTTGGCTGGCAATGATTTCTAATGAATTTAACTGTAAAAAAGGCTTTCTAGTCAAAAAAGCTAGAGTCTTGATAAAATTTCCAGCAACTCTAACTCCGGTAAAACTTCCTGGTCCCCGACCCAAAACAAAAGATTCTATATCAGTAATCTTCAACCCTGATTCAACTAAAAGTTCTTGAAAGGCCTGATTAATAAATTCGGTATGAGTTCTAGAGAAAGTTGACAAGCGTTCGAAGGTTCCGCCATCTTTGTAAATTCCAATGACCGCATTTGAAGAACTGGTATCCACACACAACGTGGCCACTACCAGCTCAGCAGTCTAGAGAAATCATTAAACAAAGCAAAGACCATTAAACTCATCAGTAAAACGATACCAATTTGTTGGGCTACTTCCATTTTTCTTAAACTTACCGGAGAACCTTTTAAAGCTTCGATAACGTAAAAAACTAAATGGCCACCATCTAAAACCGGAATCGGTAAAAGATTTAGAATAAAGAGATTTATGGAAAGAAATCCCATCATTCTTAAAAAGTAAGATATGCCCATTTTATAAGTTTCACTAGCGGCTTGCCCAATGGAAATGATTCCACCAATGTTTTTTGGTGAAATTTTATTTTGAAATAATCGAACAAAACTGATCAATGTTTTTGAAGTGGCTTCATAAGTTTTATTTACGCCTCTAGAAAGAGCCGCTGAAAATGATCCGGCCTTAAAGTTAATTAAATCCGGAGCCGATGCCACAGGCACCATTGGTACGATACCAACAGTAAACCGTTTATCTTCGCCACCTTGTGCATTCATTTGGGAAGTAAGTCTGGGCTGAACTTCAACGGATACGTTTTCGCCTTCGCGGGAAACTTCAATTTTAAGAACACCTTCTCCACTGTAAGATTTAATAGAATTTAAAATATCTTCCCACTTTGTAGGAATAACCGAATTGATTTTGGTGATCTTGTCACCAGCCTTCAGTCCACTTTTTTCGGCTGGAGTATCAGGAAGTACTTGTGCTAGGTAAAGTTCGGGATTTTCAAATCCCATTCCTTCTAAAGAAGCGATATTCATTGGTCTAATCTGAATCGTCTCATTAGAAAATTTGCCTTCTTTAAGATCTACGATTCTTTCAACATCAACTTTGAGATCTTGATTCGAATACGAGATCAAACTGTTTTCTAACTCGCGGTAGGTTTTAATAGTCCTATCGTTGATCGCTTTGATTCTGTCACCGGTTTTAAAACCAAACTTTTTTGCCAATGAATTATGTACAACCGCAACTACAGATGCTTTTGAAAAAGGACTTAATCCTTCAACTTCAGGAACTAAATGTTCCGTGCTTAAAATATCTTTGTTTGGTTTCATTTCGGGAACAATTTTGATCAAATCAGTTTGTTGGGTATTGTCGCGTTTAACTTCAAAAGTTATTTCTTTGCTTTGGCTGGCTAGGATAGATTCGCTAACTTGTTCCCATGTAGAAACCTTTTGATTGTCGATCTTGAAAATTTGATCGCCCGAACGAAAACCCGCGGTGTAAGCAGCAGAGGTATTTGAAATATCGCCGACGCGTGATGAAAGAATTTCTTCTCCGGTGTAAGCAACCACGAAATAAATGAAAACCGCGAAAAGCAAATTCATCATTGGACCGGCCAATACGATAGCAATTCTTTGCCAAACATTTTTATGATTAAAAGAAATTTTCTTTTCTTCTTCAGTAAGCACGGCGCCTACTTCATCCCCAAACATTTTTACATATCCACCTAAAGGTATTAAAGAAAGGCAATAAACTGTATCGCCTTTTTTATACAGAAGAATTTTTTTACCGAATCCCAAACTAAAGGTTTCAACTCTTACTTTGCACCACTTAGCGACCGAAAAATGGCCTAATTCGTGGACAAAAATAAGGAGACCTAAAAGGATAACAAAGGGAACCGCAATTGAGACACCGCTATGAATAAAACCGACTAATGAATCCATCTTGTTATTGTAATTAATTTTCTTATTAATAAACAATAATTAATGAATCAAAATGTTTTACTGCGATGTTTAAGGACCTAGGACCCGGATTTATTGTTTTATAACAGGGATTGAAAAAGTTTTCCGAAAATTTCAGCGCCGGCTAAAACCACGGGCGCCGCAAAAAAGACACCATCAAGACGATCTAAAACTCCGCCATGTCCAGGCATGATAGATCCTGAGTCTTTTTTGTTGGCAACGCGCTTCAAAAGAGACTCAAAAAGATCCCCTAGTTGGGCTGTAATTCCAGTTATCAAGCTAAGTAATACGAAAAACAAATAAGAATCTGACTTCAGCCAATAGGCAATTCCAAGACCGGCCAATATAGATCCAAACAGTCCACCAAATGAACCCATTATCGTTTTTTTAGGAGAAATCAAAGGCAGCATTTTCTTTTTCCCCCATAGAATTCCAAATATATAAGCAAAAGTATCGCCCGTAAAAACAATGGCTAACATTCCGACGAACCAAATAAGACCGTTAGGCAGCAACAGCAATCTAAAGGCGTAGGATGGTAGAAGTCCCAAATAAAAGAATCCCAATATGCTTTTAGATGCAAACAACGACAACGACTGTAAGTCTTCGAAACGTTTGGAATACACCATTGCGCAAGAAACGAAAATTATACTACCCAGGGAAAAGCAAAGTGCCGACCATTCCGGATAAAACGCGGAAATAGAAAAAATAGTTAATACCAGGACCGAACACAAGGTTCTTAATGAAACTGATTCTTTGGGAGCAAAAAGTAGCCTTAAAAGTTCGCGTGTTCCCAAACACACGGCTACAAAACAAAGAACTTTTAAAGCGTTTAGATGGTAAAAATAATAAGAAATCGAAATAATGGTAACGGCTATAAGTGCGGAAATAACCCTAGTGACTAGCGAGGTCATTACTTTTAGTTCCGCCGTAGCGTCTTTGGCGTTGAGAATAAGACAGCAAAGCTTTTTCTAATGTTTCGATTGTAAAATCAGGCCATAACTCTGAACAGAAATAGAATTCCGAGTAAGCCGCCTGCCACAAAAGAAAATTAGAAAGGCGTTCCTCACCACTGGTGCGAATAATTAAATCTGGGTCAGGAGTTAAGCCAGTTTGTAAATGCGTAGTTATTTTTTCTTCGTTGATGTCTTCGACTGATAAAAGACCTTGGCTGACCTTAGTAGCTAATTTTTTAATGGAAGAAACTATTTCCTGACGAGATCCATAGTTTATTGCCAGAATTAAATTCATTCCAGTGCAGCCGCTAGTAACTTCTTCAGTATTTTTAATTGATTGTATAAGTTCAGCCGGCAATTTTTGAAGATCACCAATAGTTGTAAATCGAATGTTCTTTTTAAAAAGATTATCTGTTTCTTTATGTAAGTACCTTTTTAGAATGGTCATCAACAAACCCACTTCTTCAGTAGGACGTAACCAATTTTCAGTACTAAATGCATATAAGGTTAAATATTTGATGCCTTTATCAGAACAGGCTGTAATTACCTTTTTAGCAATGCGAGTTCCTTTGACATGACCAAAGGAGCGCGGTCGATTTTGCATTTTTGCCCATCGACCATTTCCATCCATAATAATTGCTAAGTGATTAGGTAATGACATCTCAACCTAAATCGTCATGATGCTTTTTTCTTTTTCATCAGCTATACCATCGATTTTTTTCATATAGTCGTCAGTTAACTTCTGAATTTCAGCCTCGGACTTCTTTAATTCATCTTCGCTGATCAACTTATCTTTTTGGGCCTTTTTAACTTCTTCATTCGCATCTCTACGAGCCATACGAACAGAAACCCGAGCGTCTTCAACAACTTTTTTTGTTTGCTTTACTAATTCTTTACGACGTTCTTCTGTTAAATCAGGAACTCTCAAACGAATGACCTTACCGTCACTCATTGGCGCCATTCCGATATCACTTTTTACGATAGATTGTTCAATTTCTTTCAAAATTGAAGCTTCCCAAGGGGCAATAAGGAAAGATTTGGCATCCGGACAGGAAATCGCCGCAACTTGATTTAAAGGCGTAATGTTTCCATAGTAATTAACTTTGATAGAATCTAACATAGTAACTTGTGCGCGGCCTGTACGAATTTTTTTAAATTCATTATGTAAAGAGGCTAAGCCCTTTTCCATTTTTTCTTGGCTTTTCTGTTTTACGTCACCGATCATATATTTCTCCATTTAGTGAACCAAAATTGGTGTCGTTAGTGGACAAGTGTACCAATATTCTCGCCACTGATGGCGCGAACTATATTTCCTTGTTTTGTTAAATCAAAACTTAATATAGGTAACTTATTGTCCATACAAAGGCTGACCGCAGTCAAATCCATAACTTGCAAACCTAGATTTAAAACGTCGATGTAATTGATTTTATCGAATTTTTTAGCATCTGGGAATTTTTTAGGGTCTTTATCGTAAATGAAGTCTACTTTCGTGCCCTTCAT
>JAYVAZ010000685.1:0-4368 GCA_043750675.1 Pseudobdellovibrionaceae bacterium
AGAATCTCGGAAAGAGACGAAACCGGAAAACCGATTCGGTTTTGTGGCATTCATATTAACATTACTGAATTAAAAGAAATCCAGCGCAAGTTAGAAGAAACCCAAAAAGTTTCAAAAGTAGGCAGCTGGTCGTATGATATCAAAACTAAAAATATTTATTGGTCACCACAGCTGTTTGAGTTCTTTCCCGAGCTTCTTGAAAATGGACCCCCTTCTTCTGAAAAGCAGGTCGAAAATGTGTATCCTGCCGATCGGGAAAAATGGCTGACTGAGGCAAAAAAGTGCGCGGAAACAGGCGAATCGTATCAGGTCAGTTTTCGAAGCGTTTTTGATGGCAAACTCCTTTGGATCGAAGAAAAAGGCCACGCGCTGAAAAATGAAAAAGGTGAAGTGATATGCCTGTACGGTACCTGCCAAGACATTACCGAAAGAGTCATCGCTGAAGAAGAACACCAGTTAATTTTTCAAAAATTAAAAGTTGGCATTTGGAAATACAATCCTACAAACAAAGCCTTGTTTTGGGATAAAAGCATGTACGAACTTTTTGGAGTCGAAGAGAAACAGTTTTCAGGCCACTACGAAGCCTGGGAAGCGAGTTTATCCCAGGAGTCAAAGGAATATACTGTTCGTGAATTGGAATCGGCTATCCGCGGGGAGAAGGAATTTAACACCATTTTTCAAATTGAATTAAAAGGTAAAGTTTCTTATATCGGAGGCTTGGCAAAAGTATTTCGCGACGAAGCGGGTGCCGCGACGACGATGGTAGGTATTAACTGGGATTGTACCGAAGAATATCTATTAAAGCAGAAATTAGAAGAAGAACGTAAACGCACTGAAGTTAAATTATTCCAGTCGGCTAAAATGGCATCCCTAGGGGAAATGGCGGCCGGAATTGCGCATGAAATTAATAATCCGTTAGCTATCATTCAGGCCAAGTCCATTTTGTTGATGCAAATGATTGAAAGTAAAAAAATAGATCAGACTAAACTAAAAGAAGGCCTAGAAAAAATAGTTATTACAACATCTAGAATTTCCAAAATCATTAGTGGTCTTCGTGTTTTTTCGCGCGACTCCAGCAAAGATCCCATGTCCCATTTTTTAATTTCCAAAGTGGTCGAAGAAACTATCGAGTTGTGTAAAGAGCGTTTTAAAAATTATGATATTAAAGTCGTTGTCACGGGCGACCGTACCATACCAATGTTTGGGCGTGCGACGCAGTTAAGCCAGGTGCTGTTGAATCTTCTCAATAATGCTTTTGATGCCGTTGTGAATTTGGACGAACGCTGGATCGAAATCAATTATTTTGTGCAAGATAACTTTGTTAAACTTGAAGTCACCGATTCAGGTTTGGGAATTCCTCTAGAAGTTTCGGAAAAAATGTTACAGCCGTTTTTTACGACCAAAGAAGTCGGTAAAGGAACCGGGTTGGGCCTAAGTATCTCTAATGGTATTATTGAAGATCACAGTGGCAGATTTTATTATCAACAAAATGAAAAACACACTTGTTTCGGCATTGAATTGCCGCGAATTTCTGAGGCCCCTGTGGCTAAGTCACTGGCAGTACGTCCAGATCCTTCTGTCTAATTTTCCTGATTTCTTCAGGGATACCTTTTAATATCGAATCAGCGAGGGCCTCGATTAAGGCACCCTTGTAGTGTTCTATGCGGTACACAAGTCCAATTTCGCGGGCGGGGATCGGTCGATCAAACTGTACTAATTTTGTAGCGCTACCGATTGTCTCCGTCGCTAATGCGGGCAGCAGCGTATAGCCCCCATAAGAGTTAACTAAATTCTTTAATGTCTCTAGACTGCCGCTTTCGAATTTATATTTTTTATTTTCCAGCTTTGCGGAGGGCAAAGAGCAGACATCTAAAACCTGATTACGCAAACAATGGCCCTCTTCCAGCAACCAAATATCGTTGAACTTTAAAGACGAATATTTAATTTTTTTCAGCTGTCCTAAGTCGTGGTCTTTGCGGCAAAGAATAGAAAAAGGTTCATAGAATAATGGATATTCAAAAATTTTTGGTTGTTTTATTGGAGTCGCCAGCAACCCCACATTAATTTCATCAGTTTCTAACGCCTCTACAATACGGTGAGTTTGCATTTCCAAAATTTTGAGTTTTAACTGCGGATAATTTTTTTCTAATATAGGCAATAATTTTGGCAGAACATAAGGCGCAATAGTTGGAATCACTCCAATCGAAATTTCTCCATCAACTTCACTTTTTTTACCCTGGCTGATCAAGTCAGGGATTTTTTTTGCTTCAAACAGAATTAAACGAATTTGTTCGATAATTTTTTTTCCCTCGTCGGTCAGCAAAATAGGTTTCTTACTGCGATCGAATATTACGACTCCAATATCTTCTTCTAACTTTTGAATCTGCATACTTAAAGTGGGTTGAGTGACAAAGCACGAATCTGCTGCCTTGGCAAAATGCCCGAATTTGTGCACAGCTAAAACATATTCCAGTTGAGTTAAAGAAAAGTTAACTTTTGAATTCATTCTGCCTCCTGGTATGGCGCGATTCATTAATGAGGTTAAGCCTGTAAGTTAATGAAACTTCACGTAAATTAGAATAGCATAGGCGATAGATAAAATCTATAACTATATTTACTTAATCGAATATACAGATTGTATGAAATGACGATAAGGTTAGGGTAAGTTAAAAACCAAACACATAAGGAGTGTATCATGATGACATTAATTAATTCAAAGGTCCCGGATTTTAAATCACAGGCTTTCGTTAATGGAGACTTTAAAACCATTACTCAAAACGACCTTAAAGGAAAGTGGTCAGTATTTTTCTTTTATCCCGCTGACTTTACATTTGTCTGCCCAACAGAGTTAGGCGACATGGCCGATAAGTATGAAACTTTCAAAAAAATGGGAGTAGAAATTTATTCAGTAAGTACTGACACACATTTTGTTCATAAAGCATGGCATGATGCTTCGGACACAATCAAAAAAATCAAATATCCAATGTTAGCTGATCCAACCGGTTATCTTTCTAGAGCATTTGGTGTTCATATTGAAGAAGAAGGATTGGCCTATCGCGGAACGTTTTTAATTAATCCAGAAGGACAAATTAAGATCGCGGAAGTGAACGATAATGGTATCGGCAGAAATGCAGACGAGTTATTAAGAAAAGTTCAAGCGGCTCAATACACGGCTTCTCATCCGGGTGAAGTTTGTCCGGCGAAGTGGACTCCGGGTGACAAAACGTTGAAGCCTGGTCTGAATTTAATAGGAAAAATCTAATAAGAAATCAGAGGTGCTGGCTTCGGTCAGCGCCAAAAAACTAATGAAAGAAAGAAGGGAGATCAAATGTTAGACGCTGAAATCAAACAACAGTTGCAGACCGTATTTGCCGATTTAAAATCGGATATTAGTTTGGTTTATTCCGAAAGTGAACATCCTGATCACATCGAACTTCTTTCGATATTGGAGTCACTAGCTGACACAAGTTCTAAAATTAGTTTACAGAAAGATGCCGTTTCCGCGAAAGCCGTTGCCCCGCAGTTTACGATTTACAAAGATAGTAAACAGACCGGAATTACTTTTAAAGGAATTCCTACGGGCCACGAGTTTTCTTCTTTGGTTTTAGCTATTTTGAACGCTGACGGGAAAGGTAAATGGCCGGATCAGGCCTTCGTCCGAAGGATCCAATCATTAAAAGGCCCGGTGCGTGTTCGCACTTTTATTTCCTTAACCTGTGAAAACTGTCCCGACGTAGTGCAGGCTCTTAATTTGATGTCGCTTATCCATCTAGATTTTAAGCATGAGATGGTGGACGGCGGATATTTTCAAAATGAAATTTCTGACCTAGGGATCCAAGGTGTTCCCAGCGTTGTAGTAGATGGAAAGCTGGTCCATTCAGGTCGAATTAGTTTTTTAGATCTGCTGAAAAAAATGGAAGAGTTTTATGGTGCCGAATCTGTGGAAAATCTGCCAGTGGATTTGGGAAGTTTCGATGTGGCCGTTATTGGAGGGGGGCCAGCCGGAGCTTCAGCTGCTATTTATAGTGTTCGCAAAGGACTTAAAACCGTTATCATTGCTGAAAAATTTGGTGGTCAAGTTCAAGAGACTAAAGGAATCGAAAATTTGATTTCTGTTGTTTACACTGAGGGGCCACAACTATCAGCGGAATTGAATAAACACGTATTAAGTTATCCAATTAAATTGCTGGAACATCGTCGCGTGAACAAAGTTGATAAACTTCACAACCTGATTCAGTTAGAAGGCGGCGAATTTTTAAAGGCCGAATCTATTATAGTTACAACGGGAGCTAAATGGCGCGAACTAGGTGTCCCCGGAGAAAAAGAGTATCTGGGTCGGGGCGTGGCGTTTTGTCCGCACTGTGATGG
>JAYVAZ010000686.1:0-5112 GCA_043750675.1 Pseudobdellovibrionaceae bacterium
CAGCTATTTGCTTTGAACCCACAGGCTCGCCTATTAAAGACTAAACTTAAACTGGCACAAATGAAACTGGCCACCGCCTTGGCGGCCCGGAATCCCATATTAGTTGCAAAACACTTCACTGAGATCAAAAAGATTAAGTCACAACAAACAAAACTTGATAGGCAGCAAAAAATACTTTTTGAACAGGCCAAAATTATTTACCAAGAAAGAAATCACAACTGGGAATATCAATTTAAAAACTATTTTTCCCAGCTGACCTCGACAGCAAAACCTGTTTTTAATTTGAAGATTGAAAAATTTCAATTCGCGAAGACCGAACTTCAAATCGAACCGGAATCAGATTCCGAACTGGCTGCTGTCTATGTCGTAAAACCCGGTTTTAGTCAGAACCAGACATTGCAGACCTACTGGTCAACCAGTTTAGCAGCTGAAAAACGGAAATTTGAATCAGCAATAAATTCGTTTGGCAGGATTCGTTGGGATCAAGGCTGTGGAATAACATTAACTACAAAGGTTGAAAATCAATGGGATATAAAAACAGCAGTGGGCAAATCCTTGTCGAATTTCTAATTGTTCTCTGCCTTCTCATTTCCCTATTTTATGCCTTTCTTAAGATCCAAACGCAATTCAATGAAAAAACAATGAAGGTACATAAAGTACGGAGGATAAATGAATAAATGGAATCTTTACATAAACGGCTTTTTTGATTTCAAAACGAAAGTGGTGTTAGTTCTTTTTGTTTTTACAATATTGGTATTACTTTTTATGAATTTCAAAAACACGCCGCCCGGTATGCCCGAACCCGAGGCCACCGAATCTACGGATACTATTATTCCCAAGGGTTTTGTATTGGTCCCTCTGGAAATCGCCAATTCGCAAACCCTGGCTCAACTGATCAGCGAATTTGGTTTGGTTGATCTTTATTCAATAACTAAAGACTCTACCAAAGGTCGCAAAGTTGCCACCAAAGTAAAACTAATCCGGGCACCTATGGACCCGACGCAATTTGCAGTGTTACTTCCCGAAAACTTATCCAGCGACTTTTTAACTGAACCCGGTCCGTTTATCGCAACCATATTTAATCCCGCTAAAAATGAAGAACTTTCTTCGCTGAATAAAGTAAACAAAAAATTTAATCGCATTGATGTTATTAACTAGGAGACCTTGTGAAGTTCTATTTATTATTTTTAATTCTATTTATTTCCGAAACTGGTTCTGCTGGTTTTCCTTTGCTGCAAGGGCCGGGAGTCAGCGATGATACTTACCGCCAGTTTGCTGAAGGCCAAAAGATGACTAAATTAACGGATTACTTGAAAGAAAATTTAGATTTCTTCGATGTCAAAAATGAAGAAGTGAATTTACTGAATCAGATCAAAGAAACCAATCCTCAAAAATATCAATTTTCCTTGAGGCAACTGATGGACAAAATAGTTAAACGACCTTTAACAGAAAAAAATCGAAATTTTTTATGTTTAGCGAATGCGGAAATTAAGGCTCCAGAAACTACCCAAAATGATGCAGTCGACTCAGTTTTAAGACGTCTTTGTAATCAAATAGATTCGATGAACAGCTCGGTGTCGCAGCTGACCTCGACGATAGAGGCTCTTTCAAAACAGGATATAGATCAGATTTTGGGAACGGACTTTATTTTATTAAAAAACGGCGAAAGAGTAGATGGCGTTTACAATGATTCCAGTAGACGGGAAATAAATCAGTGGACCTTTATTAATAACGGAAATGTTCCTTTGGTATTTTATGGCAATATCGATGACCTTTTCCAGGCGGTAAAGGTGCACTTAGATAGAAAAGATACAGTTATTTCGGAAGGAAACTGTCGAAATCCAGAAATCAAAACGTCAATTATTAGCGAACTCAATTATCAGATTCTGTTCCCGGACAATTGCCTTGCAAAAAATTACATGAATTTTAACCAAGACAAAGAATATGTCGTTGAACCTATTCTACAGAAAAAAACGAATCTCAATTGGGCGTATTGGGGGTTGGCAGCGATTGTGTTAACAGCATTTTTTGTAGATCACGAATTAGTTATTGAATATTAAGTAAGGGATAAGCCTTCAATAAAAACCTGTTTCACCATTTGATTTTCGAATTCGCTGAACGTACCCGCCCCCCATTGCGGATCGGGATGTGAATGGTAAATTTCAAAGTGCTGGGTCTTAGGTATTCCCGATTTTTCCGCATCTAACAAAGCCAACTGATTATTGAATATGGAAGGTTCTTCAATCGGTGAGTCACTCCCCCAGAAAAAGCCAATTGACTGATTCTCTAACTCTTTCCATCTAAAAAGATACCGCTTTAAATGAGCAATCTTTTTGTCGACCCAGGTTTTGTCCGACAGCCAATGGCAGGGCTGTAAGTAGCATGTGGCGTTTAACTCCTTCAATAAAGGAATTGTTTGCGGATTGATTAGTTCAACATGTTCAAAATTTATTTTTCCTTGCAATCCGCTGCGTTTGATTAGTGCCGCTTGATAAGCAATATTGTAAACCGCCTGATCACCTAACGTATGAAAAGAAACTTCGACCTCTTTTTCCCAAAAGTAACGAAGCACTTTTTGAATCTCTTCATCGGTCCAAATTTTTATTCCATTGTGTATACGATTTTCATAATTCTGCGACAGAAGGGCTGTCTCTGACCCAAGGGATCCGTCGTAAAATACTTTGGCGCCTCGGACCCGCATTCTTTTTAATTGGTCTTGTTTTGCAAATTTAATATCACCATAGCACCGGTCTAAGTCCTTGATGCCTTCAACTGTGAAGTTACCCTCGTAAAAAATAGTTAAGCGATTTTTCATTTCTAAATTTTTAAGATATTCCCATAAAAAAAGATCACACGACATATCACGGACGTGTGTAAAACCTGACTTGTTAAAGTGTTTAATGGCTTCGTCGATAAAAAGGCACTTATTCTGGTTTGTATAATCCGGCAATTGTATATCGACATCAATTTTGGCTTGTTCTAAAAATAATCCAGACGGGTTTCCCACAGAATCGCGAACAATTACTCCACCATTAGGATCGGTCAATTGGGTATTTTGGTAGTACCCTAATTTTTTCAAAGCAAACGTATTTAACCATAAGGCATGTCCATCAGCGCGAGTAAATGCGACTGGCTTGTCAGGAAAATAAAGATCTAAATCAGCTGCTCTTGGGAGATTTCCAGATTGTTTGAAAGGAAAAATGTTGTTTTCGTCCCAGCCAAATCCAACCAACCATTCTTCTTTGAAATAAATAGGTTTTAAACGAAGAGTTTTAAAATCGCCTAGACTGGAAATAGTAGATAAATTAAGACCGGAGTGTTTAATTCCGGTCCCAAGTAAATGCATATGACTGTCGTAACATCTTGGGATTTTCACCCGAATTTTATCTCACATTCGGAGTTGTAGTACCAGTGTTGATTGGAACCGCTGTTCCATTATTATAAACTGGTGAGTTAAAAACCGGCTGACCAATTGTTGAACCGATAGTTCCAGTCCCACCTAAATAACTGGTTCCACCGAAACCAATATATCCACCAGAGTACATCGACATTTGGGCCTGCTGCATCCGAGCGTACAAGCTGCTAATTTCAACACTTAAATTTTGTACGACCCGCGCTTGTGCCATTTGGTTCTGTTGTCTTTGTTGTTGAACTTGCATCATTTGATTATATTGCTGCATTTGCATTTGCATCATCTGCTGTTGCATCTGAACCTGCATCATTCCGCCATCCATCATAGTTCCCGTGCTCATCATTCCCGGGGCCATAGACATCGGCATCATGCTTGCCATCATAGTACCTGACATCATACCTGGCATCATCATCTGACCACTCGCCATCATTTGTGGCATCATTGAACCCATCATCATACCCGGCATCATCATCTGACCGCCGGCCATCATTTGTGGCATCATCATTTGTCCGCCGGCCATCATTCCCGGCATCATCATCTGACCAGGCATCATCATTTGTCCGCCGGCCATCATTCCCGGCATCATCATCTGACCACTTGCCATCATCTGCGGCATCATCATCTGACCAGGCATCATCATAGGTGACATACCACTCATCATGATTCCACCTTGAGCCATCATACCGATCGGCATACCCATCATATTTCCATACGGACTCATCATTCCATTCATCATCATGCCCATTTGCATGCCCATCTGCATACCCATCATGATTCCGCCTTGGGCCATCATACCCATTTGCATGCCCATCATGATTCCACCTTGAGCCATCATACCCATACCTGGATACATTCCCATCATTGGGTTCATACCCCATGGACCGTTCATACCCCATGGACCCATTCCGCCCATGTACATGCCACCGCCCATTGGACTTCCCCACATTGATTGAGGATATCCCATTGCTCCGCCGCCGCCCATTCCGCCACCGCAGCCGAAACCACCAGCACCAATACCCCCACCGACCGCTCCATAAAGGGCGCCCATAAAGTAAGGAAATCCATATCCTAAAGAAGGATAAGGTTGAGTTGCGAAACCTAATTTTGCATTGTTATCAGATACGTACTGTTGACCTTTATTTCCAAAGTACATCGACAATCCGCCAAGTAAAACATTACTTGCAACGTTACCAATAACCGACGCAGTTGAGGGTTTTCTAGAATAAGAAGAATAACCACTTCCGTTCATCATACATTGGATACAACCACCCTCAGTGGCTTGTTCGCGAGCTTCTCTTGCTGCTTCACGTTTAGCTTGCTTTAATTCACCTTTTTTATCAGCGATCTGGAATTTAATATCTTCAACTTGAGCCTCTAAGTTAGCTACCTTGGCTTGGGCTTCTTTCAATTTTGGCAAAGAATCTTGCCAAGCTTTTAAATTACTTAAGCAAGTTGCTTCGTTAAAGCCCTTTGCGGGTTTTCCTTCTTCGGTAGATATACTTTTACAAGCATTCTCAGAAATTTCAGCGGCTTTTTCTGTACATAACTTAGCTAAAGTCGTTGGCCTAAATGGAGTAGGAAGTGCGTCTTTTTGTGCTGTTCCGGTAGGCGGCGAAGTATCACGCGAAACCTGTGTGCTTCCTGATTGCTGAACGGGTGGTGCAGGCAGCTGAACCGGCTGTGCATTTTGCTGAGCTTGT
>JAYVAZ010000687.1:0-1642 GCA_043750675.1 Pseudobdellovibrionaceae bacterium
TGCTACTAAAAAATCGGCAAAAAAGGCTGCTCAAAAAGCACCTAAGAAGGCCGCGAAACCCGCTGCTAAAAAAGTAACTAAAAAACCAGCACCTAAGAAAGCTACCGCTAAAAAAGCCGCGAAACCGGCTGCTAAAAAAGCGACTGCGATCCTACCTTCTGGAGCCGATGATATGTTAAAGCATGAACCTTTAATGGATGAGTTGGATGAATACGGCGATGACATGGAATCTATGGAAGACTTAGATGCATCTGATGACGATGATGAAGATGAAGCCGTAACCAAAGATGTTAATGAAGACGAAGATGAAGAAGAAGATGAAGCTGTCGGAACTTTCGAAAAAGTTGAATACGACGATATGGACGACGACGATTCTGATGACGTCATTTAATTAGATTTCTTCTTTATCAAAACAGATTCAAATAAACAGACGTGCCGGGTTTCTTATTAAATGGATGAAACTTTCCTCAAAAAGTGACCCGCACCGCTGCCTTCTTGTTAACACCATGAAAATACACTCAATGTTTATTTCGTAAATTGATCAAAGTGCTCACCGTTGTCCGAAGAGATCGCAACGCCATTTCCATATGAACCTAACACTAATAGACCCGCATTCGCGGCCAGACCATTTTGGAGATAAAATCCATTGATGCCAATATTTTTTGTTTGCCAAACTTGACCCAGGTCATCGGAGTAAATCAGAAGCGGCTGCCCAAAGCTTCCTACCCAAAGACGGTTTTTTTCCTTATCGTAAGCGAAGTAGTCATAACTGTCATAGGGTAGTCCATTGGCAGAAGTCCTATTTATCCATGTTGCTCCATCATCCGCAGAAATATAAATTCCCTTTATGCTCGACAAAAATATTTTACCACCTACTATAATTACTTCCGGCGGGCAATTTGCCTCATTTGTAAAATCCGGCGGCGTAATGTTAGTCCAGCTCTGCCCTTGATCCATAGACTTTTTTAAACACACACCATCTGTATTTCCGGTCAATACATACCAGCTGCCAGCAGAACTAATCGTTGATCGTGCATAGTTATTCCCCACCTGATCTATAACTGAACGGCCTTCCCAAAGACTACCTTTATTATTTGAGAATGCGAACCCGGATCCTAAAATTCCGCTGTTAACAGTCGCAAATAAGATATTCTCTGAAATCGATAATTTATTTAGTATTAAGTTAGCTCCAAGATTGGGCTGAGAAAGTGTCCATTTGGCCCCCAAGTCATTGCTAGATTGAAGACCTTTCTTTGTTGTCAGGAAGATGGTTTTAGAAGAATCTAAAACCACTCCAAATGCTCCCGATAGTCCGCTGCATTCTTCAGAGGCCTGTTGGCAGCCAATTGAAATATTGCGCCAACCGTCCCCATAATTACTGGTGACCGAAAGACCAAGATCATTAGCTACGAATATCTGATTTTTGAAAATAGCTAAACTATAAACTTTATTTGAAGGATAAGCTTCATTTTCCGGTAACATTGAGGACTGATTCAGACCGTTATCAACAAAGGTTTTAGTACATCCCAGAAAATGAAAAAAACAGATAAAAAGAAGCCCTCTCAAAATAAAAAATCGGCACCACTTCAAAGACTTAAACTTAATTAGCGGCATGGTACTTCCCTGCTTAATTAGGTCTTAT
>JAYVAZ010000688.1:0-1545 GCA_043750675.1 Pseudobdellovibrionaceae bacterium
TTAAAATTTCCCGTAGAAAAATAGTTTCTTCGGGTTGGGATTCAAGCACGCCTTCTTCGACGAAAAAGATTTGGCCTATCATTGCTTCGGCCTGGTTGCGATCACTTAGGCCTTCAAGACCTAAAATAAAGCCGTCTTTATGCGGATTGATTTTTTTAATAGAGTATTTTTTAGCTTTATCAAAATCGGTTCCCAAGTACCCTGCGGTCAGATCTTTCTGCCAACTAAGATCTTTAGAAAAAATAATTAAATAGAGATCTCCTTTTAGAGAATGAGCATCTTTAATTTTTCCGATTTTTATGAGCTGTGGATTCATCATGCAATGTCTTAGCAAAAAAAAAGAGGTCTTGTAACAACCTCTTTTGAAGAACCAATTTTTATTTCGTTTTTATGGAATTATTCTACGATTTCTAGAACACTACGCTTTTGTAGTTTGGTCGATGCAGCATTTAGAATCGTTCGCATTGATCGCGCCGTGCGACCCTGCTTACCAATTACTTTGCCCAGATCAGATTTTGCTACCTTAAGCTCAACTACTGTTGTTTGCTCGCCGATAACTTCGTTTACTTCCACAGATTCAGGTTCGTCCACTAGAGACTTGGCCATAAACTCAACGAGTTCTTTTAAACTTGAGTCACTCACTTACTACCCCCGCAATTGATAACCGCCACTGACAATTTGTAAAAAAAGCTAATGTTTAATAACATAAACTTTTCCCTTAAGAAATTTATGACAAATTTTATGGCTCATGCCAAGAAAATAAACTGATATCTTAAAAAAATTAAGATGTTACAGACCTTTTTCGATGAGTCTTAAAAGATGCTTAACTCTATCTGTAGGTTGAGCGCCCTTCTTAATCCAATCTTGAGCTTTCACAACATCCATTTCAATTCTTTTATCTTTGCCCTTGGGAGTTGGGTTGTAAACACCAAGTATTTCAATATATTTACCAGTTACATATTTGCGAGAGTCCGCAACAGTAACACGATATTTAGGTGCATGCTTGGTTCCAAATCTTGCTAAACGAATTACTACCATTTTAAAAATCCCCTTTTAGATCAATAAGCTCAAAAGATTTACTCTCTTTAAAAACCAAACGCAAGTGCTAAATTAAAAAGGCATCTTCATTCCGGGAAAACCACCTTTTCCCATGCCCATCTTCATCATTTGGCTCATCATTTTCTTGGATTCTTCGAATTGCTTCACGAATTTATTGATATCTTGCACCTTAGTGCCACTGCCTTTAGCAATACGCTCTCTGCGCGACGCATTCAAAATTCTTGGATCATTACGTTCTTTAAGCGTCATTGAATGGATAATGGCTTCAATTTTTTTAATTTCATTATCCGGCGGAGTCATAGTTTTCATTTGTTTCGAGATTTCGCCCATACCAGGAAGAAATTTCAGCATACTTTCGAACCCACCTAATTTTTTAAGTTGCTGAATCTGCGCTAGAAAATCTTCTAATGTGAATTCGTTCGACATCATTTTCTTTGCCGAGCGTTCAGCTTCTTTATGATCAATTAATTCTTGCGCATTTTCAAC
>JAYVAZ010000689.1:0-3822 GCA_043750675.1 Pseudobdellovibrionaceae bacterium
TGTGAAACCATCCCGTGGGCGACGACGATTCAACTATTAGATGATTCCTTTCTATCAACTTATCAAAAGTCGATTCATCTTCGAGAATTAGATTTGCAAAGAATCAAATGGATTAAAAGTCCCGAAGAAACTTGGCCCTGATTTTTCAAACCACATATTCTATATATTTTTAAAAGGACTTTTAGCTTAACCAAGGCACATCATCCATGATTCACCGATAATACAGGCCATCCATGGCCATCGGAGGCCTTGGTTAAGCTAAAAGTCTTTTTAAAAATAATTGAAGATCGGTAATAAAAAATTCGGCGCCAAGTTTTCCAGGAAAATTTGGCAAACAAATATGAAGCTAAGTAATAAATCCCAATTATTGACTTGAAACATTCTTTAGATATGTATTTTTCCTACATTTGATTTTCATTCTTCATTTGGGTCTCCGGCGGCCATGGCTAGGCGCCCCCGGATGGCCGGCTGTGGCCGGTGAATCACGGATGATGTACCCAAATGAAGAATGAAAATCAAATGTAGGAAAAACTATATAATGTATAGATTTCTTAATAATTATTGGCGGACAGTGACGATTGCAGTTTCAGACCGGTTACTGTAAACCTTCTGTCCGGTGGCATCGATACTTACAATTCTAAGACTAATTCTGTAGAGACCCCCGGGAGTCATATTTGCGACTCGCACTGTAGGAATGATTACATAAAACTGTCCTAAATTACATTTGGCATCGGTGCGAACGGTTGGTGACTCGCCCGTAGTATTTGAAAGTACTTCGTATAGTTTTGTGGCCTGATTCTGCATTGAATACTCAATAAAATTATCGCTGTAAATCCCAGCAAAACAGTCGCCACCAAATTGAATTTGATCTTCATCAACATAAGTATCGATATTTCGCATTTGCGAACTTAATACTACTTTAGCTGTCATCGACGAGGGGTCTTCGTTTCCACCAGTCGAAGAGATTCCGAAAGCATCCCCTTCTGAATAGGAACTACAGTTAACAAAACTAGTTAGAATAGTTAAAGCGAAAATCGTTCCTAATAAGAATTTCATCGCCCGATAAAGGTAGTGTCTCATGGAGATACTTATCGGTATTTTATCGTATTACTTTAGTATATGTCTCATTTTGAGATTTTTACGTAAAACCGTTCCCCGAGTCATAATATAAGAGTGAACTTTTTCAAGCTTTACCAAATCAATAAATAAAAAATACGGCGCGATCATAACTAAGGCAAAAGTATAAAGAGCCATAACTAACCCTATTCCCGAATGAAAGACTACTCCCGCCGAAATAATATAAGGGCGTGTTTTTTTGTTCCAAACCATGGGTGTAAAGTAAACTTCAAAAAGAATGGTAGTGTAGGTCCCGATGACAATTAACCACGGAAAAGATTTCAGCCACGAAAAATCAAACAAAACCATCTGCGGATTTGCTAGCACCGTCCACAAGGCCGTTCCATCCCACCAGCTTGACCCCCGTAGTTTTTCCATTCCCGTATAAAAATAAATGATACATAATTGAAGTTGTATCAATCGTGCAAAGGCAGAGGTTACTACGGAATCTAACTCGGAAATCACCACTTTTTTGGGTTTTTGAAACAAATGCATTATCGAAAGATAGCGCTGACTATTTGTGAACATTAGATAAAACAAAAATATATTTGCAATAAGATCAGCACCAAACAACAGCGCATAGTTCCTTTGCATAAACGATAAATTAATAAACCAAACACAAAACAATACTGCCCGACCGCCAATGCCTAAAATCATTAGGATTATTAAAAAAATAAGAAAATAATTAGCGATTGAAATCAGACCTTCGGGCCAAATAAAAAATGAAAAATGCGGTCGGAAAAAATCTAACATTAACAGCAGGGAATCGGCCCTTTTAACTAATCCGGTATCTTTGTAATAAACATCCAAAAACTGACTACGGTCGATCGAATGCCATAATAAAATAACCCCTAGAATGATTCGAACAAAAGACAAGGGTAAATAAGCGTCGAATTTAAACCAAAACTGTTCCCAAATTTTAATCAGCTTGCGATACGTGGTGGTAAGTTTGTTTACGGGCATTCTAACTTCATTCCATGCGACTTAGATACTTCGCGGTCGTTGTCGATATTAAAAACCGCGCTGTCCAAATAAGGAATGGTTTCGGTAACATTCTTAATTTCCAGCGAATGTGCAGCCTTATTCATTTCACATAGCCAAGGTAATAAAAATTTATCAATCCTAGCCGGATCCAACAGTAGATATCGCGCGAAGTAGAGAGTTCTTCTTTCGGCAGAGTTTACCGAAATTTTATTCTTACCTTCAGGAATAAAACCGGTGATCAAAGGCTGATCACTATCTTCATTTTCATAAAGTTTGTATTGTATATACATAGTGTGTGCTGGATCTGGGGAAAAAAAATTCCAACTGGAGTTAAAACCGAACTGGTTTCCGTACGGTAAAATCCAGGCCTGTAAATGGCGACTCAAAAACGAACCGCCATTTGCCAATACCGTTACGACAACAAGATGAAATACTACGTAAGCAGAAATTCCGATTTTTATATATTTCAGATTTCAACGTCCTTATCAGGATCGATATCATCAAACTCTGCCAATTCGTGTTCTGATTCTGGTTCGGAGTCTTGTTCAGATTTATTTTCAGTCACGTATTCGTTTTCAACGAAACTCAACTCACTGAGTTCACCTTCTATGACCATTGAATTTTCAACTTCGCTAGCCACGACAGCAGGCGCTGCTTCTTTTTCTTCGGCTAATTTAACTCCAGATTGTAAAGCCTCTTCAAACCTTGCTAACCAATTCTTGTCCCGGTTAGAAACCGCTTCATTCATCATTAAGGCGTCTCTAATTCCCTGGGCTCTCTCTGATTCTCGTTTCAATCTTTGACGTTCTTTTTCTTGTTCGAAGAAATCAGAGCTAGTTGTGATAACGTTTAACTGATCAGCAATTTTATTTAACTCTTCTTCACCATCGGAATAACTAGAGCCAATCTGCTGCGATAAAGAATCCGTTAACTGACTTAAAGTGGCCTTGTCCGTTACTTCTTCTTCGTTCATTCCTTCAGGCAGAAGTTCATCAATTTGCGACAACGTTGGTAACTCTTTTAAATTTCGTAACCCAAAGATTTCTAAAAACTTTTTTGTCGTTCCGTATTGCATAGGTTTTCCCGGTAAATCACTTTTACCTTCAAAACTAACTAAACCTTTTTCCATTAGCGCACGTAATAAGTGACCACTTTCTACGCCGCGAATTTCATCAATTTCAGATTTAACCAAAGGCTGTTTATAAGATGCAATAGCTAATACTTCCAAAGCTGGTCCTGACAAACGAAACTGTTTTGCTTTTAGAGTTCGTTTGAGGAATTCCATATTATCCATTTTAGTTCTCAATTGAAAACCAGCACCAACTTCTTCCA
The DNA here is from genome assembly GCA_043750675.1 of Pseudobdellovibrionaceae bacterium. GTDB lineage: Bacteria > Bdellovibrionota > Bdellovibrionia > Bdellovibrionales > Bdellovibrionaceae > JAYSSX01. The sequence goes on from JAYVAZ010000689.1 coordinate 3,433, forward strand.
TTACCACGCCTCGATTGGCACCTGCGTACGGGGGCGAGGTGTTCGTGCTCGACATGGGCGAGCAGGTCCGCATCCAGGATCTCGCGCGCCAGCTCGTGCGCTTGGCGGGCCTGGTCGAGGGCGAAGATATCGAGATCGTCTTCACCGGGCTGCGCCCGGGCGAGAAGCTCTACGAGGAGCTGCACTCGCACACCGAACTCACGCGCATCACGCGCCATGAGCGCATCCTCACGTGGGAACTGGCCGCCGAGGATGAGAACGTGCTGCGCGAGCAGATCGCGCGCATGGTCAAGATCGCCGAGGTCGGGGACCCGACCGCCGTCAAGCAGCACCTGCATGGGATCGTGCCCGAGTACCGCGAGCCCACGCCGGAGGAACTCAAGCTGCAGC
>JAYVAZ010000690.1:0-6717 GCA_043750675.1 Pseudobdellovibrionaceae bacterium
TCCACATTTTTAAACCAATTTGCCTCTGCCGCCTGGGCGGCAAAAGGAACTTCTAGAAAAGTAATTAACAACAGACAAGAAACCATTTTTAGATTTTGCATAATTCAGCTTACTTTACTTTTTCAGAATCTGTAAACTACTATTTAAAAGCCGTAAGGAGACCATTAGTTTCCAGAAAATCCTAGCTGGAATTATTTCCCAGCCAATATACCAAAGTAGTTTTTGTCGTAATAGTGGCCAATTTCCGTCGTTGCGAAACCAACCTTTTGCAGAACTAAATTAATTTCGCTACGAGGATAAAGATACCGTATAATTCCTGGCTGATCAGCTTTCTCTAAATCATAGGGATCATAAATTCCAAATTCTTCTTCACCCTGGGGCGTAAAATAAAACTGGATATTTTGGATTCGGGTCGATTCGTCAAAACTGGATTCAGCACGGATCACGCCCTGGGGAAATTCTTTAGACCAAGTGTTTTTTATTTCCGCGGTTTCCGGAAAGTCTAAAACAAATTTTCCGGCAGGCCGCAGCCAAGTGTGTATTTTTTCAAATAATTTGATTTCCTCTTTACGGTTGATCAAACCGGAGGCCTCGGTAAATAAAACCGCGTCAAAAGATTCTGGCGGAAATACGATATCTTTTAAATCGGCAGAAATAAATTTTACCTTTTTGGTGTCGTCAATTAGTGTGGCTTTTTTAATAACTGTGCTAGTCCTATCCACAGCGGTTACCAAATGTCCCATTCGAGACAACCAGACATCAATCATCCCATCGCCACAACCTAAATCTAAAATGCAAGATCCCAGCGGTAATCCCGTCGCTTCAAGAAACCATTTTGCTTTTCTTTCCCGCGCCGGCCAAAGATCAGGGTGCCCCTCATGAAAGGTGATTTGTAAAAATTCTCCCCAGAATTCATCCCATGTTTTATTTTTCATACCAAATTTGCCCCATTAATAAAAAAAGCCACAAATTTCTTTACCAAAAGCCCATAAGGAGTCAATTTAGTCCAAATTCAACCATTTAAAAAGGAGTCTTTATGTTGTGGGCTTTACTTATAGGTTTATTTGTTGGAATCGTTGCCAAGTTTTTAATGCCTGGAAATGATCCTGGCGGTTTTATCATTACCGCGTTGTTGGGTATTGCTGGAGCTGGGGTAGCCCATTGGATCGGTTCTAGTATGGGAATGTACAAAGAGAACGAACCCGTTGGCTTCTTTGCGGCTGTAATTGGCGCAATGATACTTTTGTTTATTTACCGTGCTGTATTCGTTAAAAAAACCGCGTAGGATATTTTAATGATCGAACGGAAAATCAGCCAAGGTGATTCTGACTCACCGGTAAAATTATTAATTCTACCGGTGTGGTTGATTGCGATTTACGCAATAGGATTATTACTGGCTGAAGCGGCCGCCACTAGCCTATGGATAGTGTCGGCCTTTTTTTTATTTGTCTTATTGGATCCCATTGCTGAAAAATTAAAGGCCAGTAAATGGCCCACAGCCCTAAGTGCTGTGGTTTTAGTTTTGATCTTTACCGGGATCGCCGTTTTGACCATTTACATTTTGGGATTATTATTTTCTGGAATTGTAAAAGAATTTGATCAATCAAAAAGATTATTCATGCATGCCATTGATACGTTGAGCACTTCCTTAAATTCCTGGAATGCAAAACTTTCTAATTTTATTCCCGATGCAAACATCGAACATTCAGATGTAGCCAAAGTCGAAATTGTTCAAAGTTCTCCACTGGGGAGCGATATTAGTGGCCGGATCATCAACGGGGTTGGAAGTGCGGCCACTATTTTTACTTTTGCTTTGCTGGTACCGGTGTTAGCTTTTTTCTTCCTGGCCGAACGCGATGGCCTAGCAAAAATAATTACTCATGCCTACGTTAAACGGAAAACTGCCGCGATAACTTGGAAAAAAATTGTTACTTGCACCCGCGCATTCTTTTTAGGAAATTTGTTTTTAGCGCTGATTACGTTTCCCATATTTGTGCTTCTGTTTGCTGCTTTTTCAGTCCCTTCCCTATTTAGTATGGCCGCATTAGCGACCTTTATTAATATTGTTCCTTTTGCTGGTGCTGTCATATCTGGTATCTTACCAGCCCTGGGTCTATACACTTTAACAAAAACCGTTGGTGCCCCGTTTGCCTTGTATGGATGTTGTGTCGCAATCCACTTTATCATTGCCGATTTCGTAACTCCTAAAATTTTAGGGTCACGGGTAAATATAAACGCAACGACATCAACGATTGCTTTAGTTGTTTGGGGCGAACTTTGGGGCGGTGTTGGATTACTTCTAGCCATTCCAATCACTGCGGTGATCAAAATACTTTTTGAAAACTCCAGTTTCTTCTGGCTACATTGGATCGCAGGATTGATGAGCGAAGACATCGATGGAGCACTGAAGATGCCTAGCCTTCGCAACCCTACACAAAAAGTGATGATGAAAGATTAGTCCCTGTCGGGCATCTCATAAACTTGGACCCAATCTCCATGGATCAACGCCGGACAACCTTTGCTGGCTTCTACAGCTTCATCTAAACTGACCGCAGTTATTATAAAGTAACCTGTTAAAACTTCTTTAGTTTCTGGAAAAGGGCCATCCACCGTAACCTTGCCATTTACGGACTTTAGATCTCTATAAACCGGATGCAATTCTGAACCACCTTTAAATCGCCCTTCCGCCTTTAGTTTTTCAACCCAGGCCATGTATTTACCCAAAAGCAGCTGCTGTTCCTCACTGGCTATCTTGTTCCAGTCAGAAGGTTTTCCTTTTAAAATCACCATGTATTTACCCATTTTGTTCCCCTGTTAAAGTATCATTACTATTTCTAAGACGAGCATTTCGTCTTCAAATCGACAATAAAAGTAAAATATTTTTTATATTTTAACTTCCGGGTAATCTTCCGCATATTCTTCTCCGTTACAGCCATAATAAACGACTCGCCGTTGAATGAAATCGACTTCGTAACCAATGACGCCGGCTTTCCAACTGGCCATTAAAAACTCGGAAAAAGTGCTTTGCCCAGCCTGATCAATCCGTAGGCAATCCACCAGGGCCGGTCGATTAAATTTTGGAACTTCGAACATACCCAGCTGAAGCGGTTCAATTTGATTAATTACGGTTCCTAATTTGGTCAAGTAAGTACATTGGCATGCTGGCAAAGTCCAAATATTGTGTGTTACTCCGGCTGCACGTAATGATTCTGCTAGGAAAGGAAAACCACCGACTTTTGGCCTTCCTAACATCGCCCGCTTCAAAGCCTCAGTTAAATTTTTTATAGCATCTGACATTTTTTCTCCCCTTCTAAAAAAATCCCGTGGAATGAACAGCTTTATCAACAATAACAAATCTTCTTGTCGAATTATCTCATTTCGTAAAAGCTAAATACAAGATGCAATTATCCTTAGACCCTTCAAATCGAAAACTTCTGAATTTCTTTTACATCTTTTTAGGCGTATTGTCGGCGTCCATTGGTCTGAACGGATTTCTACTTCCCAACGGCTTCTTTGATGGTGGCGCGATGGGAATTTCATTGCTGCTAAATCATTTTGTAAAAACCGATCTGGCTTTTTACATCATTTTGATCAACATCCCCTTCGTAATCATTGGTTACCACTTAATTTCAAGAGACTTCGCCGTCAAAAGTTCGGTCGCGATTATTTCCCTGGCAATTATGGTTTATTGGATCCGAGTGCCCATTCTTACTAGTGATAAATTATTGATATCTATTTTTGGTGGAGTTTTTTTGGGTGCGGGAATTGGCCTTTCTATGCGCGGTGGCGCCGTCATTGATGGCACCGAAGTTCTTGCCGTACAGGTCAGTCGTAAAACCAGTTTATCGGTTGGCGATTTTATTGCTTTATTTAACCTCATATTATTTATCATTGTGGCAGCGGTAATTAACGTTGAAACCGCGATGTATTCAATGCTGACCTATGTGGCGGCCTCGAAAAGTGTTGATTTTGTTATTAGTGGTATTGAAGAATATATCGGTGTTACGATTGTTTCCGCTCACTACGATCGTATCCGCAATTTCTTAATCGATGATGCTAAACGTGGAGTCACCGTTTATAAAACCGAAGGTGGTTTTGGTAAAACCGGTGAAACCACAGAAGAACGTAAGGCATTGTTTTGTGTAGTGACCCGTCTTGAAGTCGGAAAACTAGTAGCTGATATTCAAAAGTTAGATACCGAAGCATTCGTCATTCAACAATCCATCAAAGACACTCACGGCGGGATGATAAAAAGACGTCCCCTTCACTAAAACGAATTTTACTTTTTTTCTGTAAATGCGATTCGGGCATCTTTTCGAGTGTTAGTAAAAAGGCGTGCTGAAGGAACCGGAATTACAGCGCCAGCAGTTCCATGAACAGGACTCAATTCGACTGAAGCCGGTTTTATAATTCGGGAGGTAGAAGCCTGCTTAGTTTTTACTGCTGCCTTTTTTACAACTTTTTTTACAACTTTTTTCATAAAACTCATTTCTGCAGATTCTTCAATGATCTACAAAATTATTCAGTGCAAATTACAATCCTTGTAAAAAACGATGTAATGGAACGGAATAACTACAACTGTTCTTTTTTACCCCAAAGAGCCGACCAAACGGGAGTGCAACAAAAAAAGGATCGACAAAAGACGAGTACATTATAAAATAGAAAAATTAACTACAAAGTGAGAAATATGGGAAAATTCAATTTATCGAAAGTCGATCCTTCGTTTACTGGCGATTTTGAATCCAAATCGGATGCCGAAAAAGTGACTGAGGATTTACAAAAGAAAATGTACGATTTGCTGTATTTGATGTTTGCCCATGACAAACATTCGTTACTAATTATTCTCCACGGAATCGATACTAGCGGGAAGGATGGGGCTGTAAGGCATATTTTTTCTAGTGCTAACCCGCAAGGGATGCGAGTTTATTCCTTCAAACAACCCACTCCGGAAGAACTACGGCATGACTTTATCTGGCGATGCCATACTCATACCCCAGAATGCGGTTTAGCCGCAATATTTAACCGTTCTTACTACGAAGAGGTCAGCACCGTCATGGTGCATCCCGAATATTTAGAGGCACAGGGGATTCCAGATAAGATTCTAAATCGCAAAGATTTCTTCGAACGGCGTTACGACAGAATAAATGACTTCGAAAAATTATTATCTGAAAGAGGAACTGTAGTCTTAAAACTGTTCTTACATATTTCTAAAGATGAACAAAAACGAAGACTAAAAGATCGTCTACAAGATGCTAAGAAAAATTGGAAATTTTCTGAGGGCGATATTGTTGAACGTAAATTCTGGAATAAATACATGAAGGCCTTTGAGAAAATGATTCAGAATACCGACACGGATCACGCTCCTTGGCACGTGATCCCGGCTGATAACAAGTGGTACAGAAATTACTTAATTTCAAAAATTACTGTCGATGCCTTAAGTGGTTTGGATATGAGTTTTCCAAAGAACCGAAGAAAAGTGTCATCGATAAATTAATTAGTGACACTGACGACAGCTGCTGTTTCATGATATTGCTTTTTAATGTTGTCGTAAAAACGCAGTACGTAACTCTGTCCAACGTAGGCTGATGTGATTGGAATACTAAATCTAAGATACCCACCAGATACGGAAGCTTCGGCGCCAAGCACCGTGAAGTCGCTTAATTTACGGCAACTTAAATCGTTCGACATATCTTCTATGCACGTCAGCATTTGTGCTTTCGAGGCCGCAGGCACACGAACGTAAGCAGTCTCTCCTACTTTTAATGTGTTAACTTGGGCACCATTAGCTGTCGAAGAAATCACTGCATCAGAAAAAGCCTGAGCTTCAGCGGGTATTCCTTGTGGAAAAATCATCCAACCACCAAAACTTACATTATAATTGGGTCCCTTGAAATGAAAGGTATAACCATTGCCCGCCAATGATGGGTCTACAACGACTTCTGCACGTAAGACCCCTTCGTCATAAACAAACGTTTCATTGGGTAATGCCGAAAAGTTTGAATCCACTAAACAACTGTTCGTGTGATTATGGGCACTGATACAGATTGATCCCGAAGTCACACCATTAGGTATAATTTTAAGAAATATTTTTTGACCGACTACAAATCGAGCGACACTTGGACCGTCTTTACATAATGAAGCCACCACAATCAGCGGTTGAGTTACGAAATTCTTATAATACTCAGTCGTAAAAACCGGATCTGGTTGGCAAGACTGTGAACCCACATTAGGAGTTGGCGTCGCCGTCGAACCTGGTGTCGGCGTTGCCGATGAACCTGGAGTTGGTGTGGCCGATGAACCCGGAGTCGGTGTTGAACCAGGAATTAAAGTAGGGACTGGAGTAATACCAGGAGTGGGAGTTGGATTAGTTCCCGCTGTACTAGGAAGTCCGTTTTCTAATTTGGATTGATCTATGGAAACTCCAAATCCAGCCTGACGACCACAGTTCTGAAAGGCCAACACTAAAATGGCGGCAAACAAAACTAACATAAACGGCGATAAAACATTTCTTACTCGGTATTGTGTTTTCATGGATCCCCCACCGTCATGTATTGCAACGTATGCCACGGATGAGATCGAATTTAGCGTGAGTAATGTGCTTAAAAGTTTACCTGGTGTCGAACATTCCAACAACAGCGCGTTTACCGGGAAATAATGTTACCGGGAACGTACCAAAAGGCGACGAAGGAAGTAGTGTTTCAAAACTAGACGAAAGTT
>JAYVAZ010000691.1:0-1861 GCA_043750675.1 Pseudobdellovibrionaceae bacterium
AATGGTTAAAGTCGGTACTGTTTTAACCGGTCCAATGCATGATGCCTTTGACCGCTGGAAATATCCACCGGAAGGACTGATTTATTGGGTAAAGTTTTAGACATTGCACCGGCTATTATCATTGGAGTCATTACCGCAGGTGTTGGCTCTGCCATTGCCGCGGAAGTTATGATTGCCTCTACTGCAGCCACATCGGCGTTAGCCCAAGGTTTAGTTTCGGCCACACAAATGTCGGGAGCCGTGGCCTCTGCAATTTCATCGTCGGTTGTAGGCGCCGGAGTGCAATTGATTCGCACCGGAGATGTTAATTTAGAACAAATGATTGCGAATGCGGCACAGGGAGCGGTACTTAATACGATCGAAGCTGGGATCACCCAGCAAGTCGGACAGGAATACCAGAATCTAGCTCACTTTGGGGTACAGACGGCGGCCGAATTGGCTGCAGGAGCTAAATTAGAAAACGCACTAATTCACCAGACAGGCGGTGCCTTGATTGCAGCTGCCGGTGGAAATCCGAATAAAATTCCCATTGGCAAAGCCTCGGGCGAAGGGCCTTGATTTATTTAGTAGCCAAAAAATTCCAATGTCGAAATTATAACTTCGCGAGCGGTATGAAAAGTTTCCGGATAGTTTTCTTTTCGTTCTAAAAAAGAACACATATTTCCGATATCCAATAATTTCGCAATCGATTCCCAATTTTCGGGAAGACTTTGGAGCCTACGGTAACCAGCAATAAACAATTCTTTTGCGCCATCGGGATAATCGTAGGAAAACCGAAAAAAATTTCCCAGATCAATCAATCCATTTCCGGAAACGCAAAATTCCCAATCCAAAATCGCTTTGAGCTCCGCATTTTCTATAAAAATATTTTTCGGATTAAAATCACAGTGAACTAACTGACCTTCCGCGGGTTCAGAATTTATTACCTGTTGCCATTCTGTTTCAACTAATCGCAAAACTCTTGCCACTATTTCTGCACTTAATTTTTCGCCTGGGACGGACCTTGAGGTACGAATTATAAATTCATAAATAAACCGACCAAAATGTGAGTACTCATTCCCAATATGTAAATGCGGACCCAGAAAACCTTTTTGCGAAAAGGTCTGTTGGTGAATTTGCGCCAATTGCATCCCAAGTTTTTCAAATAACTCTAAAGGGACCGAATCTTTGGTCAGCAATAGCGATTCCAAACTTTGGCCAGTTAAATACTCCATAACCACGTAAGGAGATTCTTTTTTGCGAGCGACGAAAAAGACTTCTGGCACTAGGATTTCGGTAGAATGAAGGTACTTCAGAAGGTCATATTCGCGTTTGGAAGTATTCCAGTCAGTTGAATAAAAACGTAAAACGAAGCTGGGCTTTTCTGTATGCAAGGATTTAAGTAAATAGTTGGCGTTCATAAATCCGCCTGGCAAAAGATGGCTCTCAAATTCTTCTGGGTGTAAGCCAAACGAAGAAATGGCTCGATTTCTTTTTTCGATCGGAATGGAAATGGATTTTTGATTTTTACTGTAACGCAGGTCAGGTGAAATTTTTTGCATCGGCTAAGACCTTAAAACTAATTCCTTCCAAAGTCCTCTTAAACCAATCGTATAGTGACCTTTTTGGATAAAATCAGGCCGGCGCTGCAGCGACACCGTTTTTAATTCAAACCACGGTTTTTTTGCATTTAGGTGGTGTTCCAGATGAAAACCGGGTTGCCGGCCCACTTGTACAACCCCGGCCAACTCGAACACTACGGCTTGAACTTCCTCAAGGCCGGCGTGGTGTTCGCGGACGCGGTGACCACCGTCAGCCCGACCTACGCGCGCGAAATCCAACATGAAACTTTAGGTTTCGGCATGCAAGGCTTACTGCATGA
>JAYVAZ010000692.1:0-3896 GCA_043750675.1 Pseudobdellovibrionaceae bacterium
CAGAATGTAAGCCCATTCCAATCAATATTGGTACATCACCACGGGCCTGACGTTTTACATTTAATTTTTCCAATTGGCGGCGCATTTCCACACAGGCTCGCAACGCATTTTCGGTATCCTTATCGGAAGAGTGCGGGGCACCCCAAACGGCCATAATCGCATCGCCAATGAATTTATCCACGACACCATTGTACTTATTAATAATCGAAACCATAACCGCAAAATACTCGTTTAGCATTTCGACCACTTCTTCCGGAGACTTGTTTTCACTGAATGCGGTAAATCCACGAATGTCGCTGAAAAAGATAGTCACTTGTTTATTGGTTCCGCCAACGGCAATATCGTTTTTTAACAAATCTTCCGCGACTGAAGAGCCATGGAATTTGCTGAAAAGATTTTTAACTTTGTCTCTTTCCTTTAGACCTTCGGTCATATTATCGAAGGCGAAAGCCAAGTCACCGACCTCATCATTGGTTTTAACAAATTTACGCGCCTTAACGTTGAAATTACCTCGGGAAACTAATTGAATCATTTCGGCTAATTTTTCAATAGGACCAGTTAAACTCATCGAAAATAAAAAGATAAAAAACATCGCAAATGAAATCACGTACCCGGCTATTTTAATCGCCTGTCGTTTAACTTCTTTTGCCGGCTCTAAGATGATCATTTTATCGGTCTGCGAGATCGTTGTAATACCCAAATTATTATTTTTTACATAGGCACCAATGTAGGTGTGTTTATCTTCTGGATCGGTAAATTGAATCTGTCTTTTAGGAAGGGGATCGGCGATGGCTTTTTCAACCAATGGAGACAATTTGAAATTAAGACGGGCTAAAGATTTTTGCTCGTCCTGATGTGCCAGTAATTCTCCGTTTTTATCAATGAGATATAAGATGCGTTCACTGCCAGACGAAAAAGGTTTAGCAAGAACACCCAGATTGATATCGAATATCACCACGTGAGTTACGTTGTCGTTTTCGTCCCGTAAAAGCGGAATTCCTATGGTAATCAAAGGCAATTCTTTTTTAGGCAGAGTAGAGTTCCTGATTTCAATTTTTTTCTGTGCTACTGTGCGGATAGGAAAATTGTTAGCTTGTCGAACTTTATCGATGTAATCGGGGCCGACTCCGGCCTGTTTTAGGGCCTCTTCTTTTACTTTTTTTGCATATAATTCGTAGCCTGTTGCAGTGATTTTATAAACTTCCAAAGAAACGAGTCCTCGATCTTTATTAAAGTTCACATCTAAATCGCTTAATTTGGCATTATCTGGATTCGTCGCTGGTGTCGCTGCGTTGTTAAGTAGATTTTGTTTTTCTTCATTCTTCATTTTGTAAAGAATGGTACCGATGATCTGTGCTCTTTCAATTGCGGATCCGATAATACTGTCGACTTCGGTTGCTAAAGCATCGGCCTGCATGCGGTTCGAATTTTCTTCACGCAGGATAAGAACGGTTTCCAATAACTGAGAACTTTGTGTAGCAAAGATGGCCGTCGCGATCACGAGGAAACTAATCGTTAGAAAAATCAGTTTAGTGGCAATTGATATTCTCATAATGTCCACTCCAAGAAAAAGTTTAAGTAATGACCGAAGATTTCAACTGATTGTTTTAGGCGATCACCTGATGTTGTATCCATATAGTAGGACATAGCATCGCGGCGATAGGCGTATCCCATTAATCCCGTCGCCTTCTGACTGATGCGATAACTTCCTAATAATCCCAATTGGAATGAAACATCGGGAGCAATGCCCTGATTATTTGGGGTTTTGATTTTTGCTAAATTGAAATAGGAATGCATATTTACCTGTAAACCCAATTTATTTGTTAGGCCGTACCAGTATTCATAACCATAGTGAAATCCGCCGACGGCCATTTTATTGGTGATAACGGATTGTGTGTTAGCATTACCTTGAACTTCGGGAAGTTCTTTAGTGAACAATCCAAATTGATGGCGGGATTCTCCGCGGGAACCGGATTGTCGTCGATAGACGGCAGACATTTCCAATGAAGCAAATGTATAGTTGGCATTGTCGATTACAAATCCGCCGTCATCGATAATAGCCAAGAATCCCCAAGGATACAAGGAGTCCAAGTAACCTACTCCTAGTCGCCCGGTGCCACCAACCGCATCAAATATAGCATTGGATTGGACACCATTAGCGTCAAAGAAACTTCCGGAATAACTGATGTTGGTTACTAGATAGCTGGCAATTCCAAACCAGCCGTTGGTCCGATCAATGGATTCACGGATGGTCGCCACTTCTTCTGCAGCCGGGGACCGATTCCCTTCGACTACTTGAAAAGTAACTTCTTCGGTTTTTGAAAAGACCCGGTTTTTAGCGGTGGAACGAACTTGCAATTTGTATTTTCCGCCGGGAAATTTGTCGCTGAATCCAAGTTTTTGATTTTTAAAATCTTTTTCTGTTTTTACTTTTGCCCAAGTTTTCGTTTTTATGCTGTATCGAGATAAATAGTAGTCAAAATTCTCGGCGAATTCGGGACCTTGCCAAGACAATTCACGAACGAATTTAGTTTCTGGCTTTGTGATGACGACTTTTTCCAATTGTTTTCCTAATAAAGTAAACTGATCAACGGCAACGGCGTCGCTTTCTACGCCAACTTCATTAACGGCGCTGACTTTCCAGCCGTAAGATTTGGCCACTTTTAAATTAATTTCATAGGTGGTGGAATCTAAATTTTCTTTTTTAATGGATTCGCCATTTTCGCCTAGCAATTCAAAATGATATTGTTTAGCACCGGGAACGGGCTTCCATTTGAAAACCACTTTGTATTCTTCATTTTCTTTCGTTTCGATCTTTTCTTGCGGTTTCGGTGCTACTAGTTTTGTGCTTTCTAATTGCACGGTGAATTCTTCGGGTTTAGACCAGTCACCGGCAACGCCGCGTTTATCTTTGGAACGAATTCGCATTGTGTAAGTTCCTGGAACTAACGAACCTTCCCATTCAGCGGTCTCGGTTGTATATAGTTTTGCCTCATCAGCTTTGCGATTTTTGATTTCGATGTCATATTTTTTAGCGTTAATAATGGCTTCGAACTCAAAAGAAACGGTTCGTTTATATTGTTCCGTGGCTTCTTGGGCCCACAGTCTTCCAGCGAACAGTAGCGTGCTGATCAATAGGGAAGATAATATAAATAAGTTACGCTTCAAATTCATTATTTCACTTTCAATTTCTTCATTTTAGGTGCTTCCAACCCGTTGCCATCTGGTACGACTACTTGCCGTGGAATTTCCTTTTGGCTAAGTCTTCCGTATTCATCAATTGCGTAAATATCCACCATGTATTGGCCGGGAAGTAAATTCACTAGCGACGTCGAATTCGCCAGAAACTTGGCTTTACGCATTTCTTTTCCGGCTTTGTCTAATATCGCAATCCAATATTCTTTAGCACCCTCTACCCGCGACCAGTTTAAAGTTAACTTGCCTTGGTTATCCGCATTTAAAGTCCCTTCGCCTGGCAAAAATTTTGGCGCCGGAAGCAGTGGGAAAGGAGAAACCTCTAGCTCTTTGTAATTTGACTTGGCCAAAATCTGATCATTTTCATCAAAGGCTTCAACCATCGCAATATAACGACCGGGTTTGGTCAAATTAGTTTTGACAGCAAGATCTTTAGTATCAATTTTCTGAACTAAGCTATCTTTGGTCGGATCTTCTAAGGCCTCGCTATTTGGTGCTAATTTTATTCTCCAAGACTTTACCTGATCTTTTTGTTCAGAGGCCCAAGAAAATTGAGCCGTCGGCTGTGTAATAAAATACTGAGTTTTTTCGGCCGGATTATTCCAGGTAATTATGATTTGCGGTTTTGGTTTCTGTTTAGGTTTTTCAATGAGTAGCGAAAATTTATTAATTTTTCCTGCAATTGGTTTTTCAATTCCGTC
>JAYVAZ010000693.1:0-3314 GCA_043750675.1 Pseudobdellovibrionaceae bacterium
TCGGATTACAAAATTCCATCGTCATTGTCGACGGGTTCGTCTTCAACGGCTGCCCTTACGGTTGACGTGCCTGAAGATCCTTTATTTGGCTTCGCTGGAGCCTTGGGCTGCGCGGATGTTCCACTGGAACCCTTGGTTCCTGACGATCCAGAATTTGTGCCTGGAGGATTGGACAATAGAATCCTAAACGCCGGGGCGTTGGGATTCGTTTGATTGTTGTTTGGAAACATAACTACATCGGTCACGCGTCCATTCAATGTTAGCTTGCCTGAGAAAAAAGTCGTTCCTTTACCGGAAGTCTTCTCCCATAGGGCGCCGATTTCGTTTGTGCTTTTATTTGATTCGCTCATATTGATGTTATATTAGTATTTTATTAAAGGATTGTCAAGAAATTATATTAAATTTACCAAATTTTTACCCTTAAACTTGAATTTTAATAGGTTGATACCCTTGTTATGTAGGTTAATACATGTTTGATTTGTCATATTCATCGCTTTTGACACCTTCCTCCACGGAACCTTTTGATCGTCTGCATATCTTAGCTTAAAAACCTTAAGAATTCGGTCGTCTTTAAAATTTGACAAAGTAGAAAAAGCATAATCTAATAAATATTTATTGTCTTCGGGGGAAGCTGTGGCGATTTCTTTAGATATTAAAAGGTTATCAATAATAGGCAAACTTCTTTTTTTATCATTTATTGTATTTAAACAATGATAACGGGCATATTGACCAATCCAACTTGAAATTTTCATTTTCTTAATTTTGAAATTAAACTTGGTGGCAGCACGAAAAATAATAAAATATCTTTCGTTTATGACGTCTTCTAAATTGACGCCAACTAAATTAAAAACAGAAGCGTATTTTTGACAAACGCTCATGAATAATAGCTCGTGTCGCTTAATTAATTCGATTAAGCTTTCGTTACAATTTATTTTTTGTATTTTTTTAACTAATTCCGTGTCGGATTTGCCAGTCATCGACGATCCTTTGGTAAGATGTTATAGGCATAGACTCGTTTATAAACTGAAAGATGTCTAGTTCTTTTATTTTGAAAAAATTAAAGGTTTCTTTAACCATATCGCTTACTCTATTTTTATTTTTTATTTCAATAGCGAAATAATCAATTAATGGTTTAACATCGGGGACAGTCATATTGAATACAATCGCCCTTCCAATAAGATACGTTATATTAGTGGCTTTATCTAATTTTTTTATTATTTCTATAAGAAAATTAAAATCATTAATAACACTTGGATTACTACTTTTTACCGAATCTGTACTAGAAACCAAGAACAAAGGATGAATGATTTCTTCCATTTTTTAAAAATTATAAAATTTAAAGCTTATAAACAGTGTCCAAGAAAACAAGAAAATCTTTAATTGCCTTATCTTTTGCGGCCGGGGCATCGCTCCATTCAATCAGCCAATCCGCATTTTCTTTCATTTTGGGGCCATTTCTCGCTTCTTCCTCGTTCGCCGGGCCAATAAAAGTTTTAATAATTTGACCGTTTTCTTTACTTTCTGAAAAGCGGTCTATATTGACTAATATTCCAAATTTTTTGACAAAACTTAGTTCATCGTCGGGGTAGTCACAATGTCTAGCGTCAGATATAACGCAAATCGTACCCTTTTGGTAAGGTTCGGCTACTCTACGCTCAAGAGCCTTCACGAAATACGTTCCGCCGGTTCTGCGCCGAATGATTTTGGCATAAGTAACAAATAATGGCCTAAGTATTTCTTTTTCTTTGGGGTTTCGGGTAAACGGGTCGATACCAATGTTAAATTTACAACATTCAAACAGGTCTTTTCGGAGCTTTTTAGCAAAAGAGAATTGTTCAGCTTTAATTTTTCTGGCGTGAAGTTGCGGGAGTAAAAGGTCTGCAAATAGATTCTTGCCCGTCCCTGCAAATCCAGTTATACCAATGATCAAGCCGTGCTTATTTTTAAACATAAATATAATAAAGAGTAAGAGGAGATTCAAAAAAAGTCAAGAAGAAATCAAAATAAATAAAATAAGAGAAAGATACTTACCTTAGCGAACTGCTTTCCTTAAGAACTTGAATATAAATATTAAAAGAACGCGCGAATTTTAAAGTATCTTGATTCTATTGGCGAAGTTGATCCCCCGAATTTCGAGCTAACTAAGTGTATTAAACTTTCTAAAGCTTTTAATTTGTCGCTTTGTGACGACTATTTAAAATTTTTATTATCATTGATTAACATAATTTTAGAGCTTTCTTTCGGTAATGTTTCTATTGGAATCTAAATCTCATTAGTCGCCTTCGGCGTCTATTTTTAAAATTTTATTAACAATTAGACTGAACAACGTGAGGTCTAAGCGCAAGAATGATGTAAGCGTGTGAAGCTTAATCCTTAAGAAGTAATCCCATTAGAGGGTTTTTAAGCCATCCGTTTCGTTATTACTGTCAAATTTGTTACGAATTCGATAGCGACTTAAATGTTTCATGATTCTTATGGAGAGAAGCGTAGATAGGATTGATCATAATTTTACTTAATGTAGAAAAGCCATGAAAAAGCCTCTTATACTACATTTCCGGTGGTGAGCTTTATAAGAAATAATTTACCTATCCGTCTTTTGTTTCAAAACGAATAGTAACCTCTCTTTTCCCTATATACCCAATGACAATTGATTGCCCGCCTTTTAGCAGTCTCGACGAAAAGTTCTTAGGAGATCGTCATATCGGCTAACGAATCGTGTCCCCACGAAGCGCCATAGAGCCTCAATTAATCTATTTACTTGGAAATTACAGGTGAGGACTGCCTTTCTTAAACCTTGTTTTAAACTATTTACATTTCCGTATGGAGCCACTCTGATAATTTTAACAATTCCGTTATTTAATGACAATTTCGTTAGCCTTAAGCTAAGTCCTTCGCCTTTATTTAGGGACATCAAACTTCTTACCTTTCGGTAAACGCCGCATGTTCTCGCGGGAACGCTGCTATTAACAGTTGTTTGAGTTTTTTTTACGAGCATTAGGCCATCTTCACGATGGAACCACGCTTGCAAGCTTACACTGCGAGGCTTCAATCTGAACCCGAGCGCGATCCCGAGCGCCATCACCACCAGCGGCAGCGTCATGCCGACCGCCTTCAACGCAGCGGTGGTGGTTCCACCGTCGTTCAGCACGAAGGCGCCGCGGATGATCAGGATCGTACCGAAGTACAGCGCCAGCGTGCGCACATGGAACACATGACGGGCCAGCACGCGCCAGTCCGGCGAGCCCTGCCACAGCACGCGCTCCCCGGCGGGCAGCGGCTCCGGCAGGCCGTACTCAGGCTCGAACTCGTGTTCG
>JAYVAZ010000694.1:0-2779 GCA_043750675.1 Pseudobdellovibrionaceae bacterium
CGCCACGCAAGAGCCGTCGAGCGCAAAAATTTTGTTACTTAGTTATGATAAAAAAAATTACGAGATTGTTTTTTCTTTGGAATCTTTGGGGAACCCCCCAGAAAAAGAACACGCCGGCATTGCAGAAGCCATTTCTTGGTTTTTACCGCCGCACTATGAAATCGTTTTAGCTTCGGAAAAAAGACTGCCTCCTTTTTTCCCTCTTTAAAACTAAAAAGCGCCGAATTCGGCGCTTTGTAATACTTAAAAAAGCAAGTATCCACTAATTGGAATCAAACTCGCCTGGTAAAGGTAGCAAATCAAGTAAACACTCTCTCCAATATTCAGGAGAATCTTCGGTATAATCGATTCCGACTTCATAACCAATTTTTCCCTTCAGTTGAGTTCGGGCAATTCGGCCCGAAATTTCTATATTCATTTGTGGTAAATGCAAAATAACTTTTGTACCTACGATTGAATCTATTGTTAAATTTCTTCTTAAATTTAGGGGTACTAAATCTTCTCGTTTAATCAGCATTAAAAATCCGGTTGTAGAAGCCTCGATGATTTCGGCATACTTTGCAATCTTAGCAAGGTTCTCTATGGCGCTTACATAGGATACCTGTAAAGGCGTGATATCTCTTCTGGGAGCCACTCTTCGGTTTTTCATTTTACTCAGAGCCATTTCATCTTCAAATTTTTCAACTTCAGCTGCGTTCGATTTCTTTTTTGGCTTTGCCATAAATGCCACCTTCTTCCTACATATTACTTTTCGGAAGAACTAGACTAAAGTTAAGTTGAATAATTAAGTTCGCAGTAAAAGATGGCTATTTGGTAGTCATTTTTTTGTAAGATCACTCCTAATCCAGTTAGTACTTTAAAGTCGGATTTATTGATTAACTCAAATGTTTCAATATGAGACGAGATCTTTTTCCAATTACCAATTTGAAGGCTAGTCACTACGAGGGGTTGGGTTTCTCCACGGAGTGATTTGAATGCTGATTCTTTTGCTGTCCAAAGGGAACCGGCACTAGGCATCTCATTTATTTCTTCGTCGTTGAACCTTACTCGATGAATAATTTCAGGACGCACGCGTGCCGATTCTTCAATATCTAATCCGATTCCTATCGTCGCCGAAGGCGGATCTGTAACATAACAAAAACCACCGAGACCTTTGGCATGAGAGATAGAAGAGACCAAAGAGTGTGGATATCTTTTTTGTTCTTGAAGGAGTCGTGCATGAATTAATTTGCTGTGCTCATTTACTTGTGAGCCCAAGTCGGAATGAATGTGGATATCTAATTGCGGTAACCCCAAATAGGTTCGGAAATTTTCTTTATCGTTGGCGTCTAGCTGAATAATCATGATCGTTCCTTAAAGAATCTAATTACTTTAAATATATCGAATATTTACAAACTATTCAGTCTAAAAATGTTATTGCTGCGATTTTTTTAAATTGCAAAAAATCACCGGTAAAGTTCTGATTTAATAGTATCAAATGTTATTTAGCGGGGGAATTGATGAAGCAAGGCACACGATTACTTGTACTGGGTTTTCTGACGACGGCATGTTTCTTTGCTTCTAAATCGTGGGCGTGGGGAAACTTGGGACATAAGACCAGCGCCCAAATAGCCTGGGACCTAATGGATGCGCAAACGAGATCCCAAGTCAGTACTATCCTTCAAAAGAATGACTTCGTAGAATCGGCTACCTGGGCTGATCAGGCGCGTTCACAAAAGCCTTGGAAATATACAATGTGGTATCACTTCGAAAAAGCACCAGACGGGTTTAATTATTTAGATAATTTGAAACAACAAAGTGAAGAAACTCAAAAAAATGGTGGTTTAATTCAGGCCTTGTTTGTTGCCGAAGATATTTTAACCCGGCCTAATGAATCTGCAATCGACAAAGAAAACGCCATGAAATTTTTAATTCATTTTATTGGCGATATTCATCAGCCCTTTCATACTGGGCGTCCGGAAGACAACGGTGGAACTAAAGTCAAAGTTAGTTGGTTGGGCGAAAAACTGTCACTTCATCATGTTTGGGACACTTCAATTATTTTGTTAGGACATAGTTTGCTTTTGGAGAATTTAAAAGAGGAACAACAAGTTCCATTATTGGCAAATTACTTAGAGAAAAAATTTAAAGTTAACTTCTTCAATCCTCAGTCGATAGCGAATTATGATATTTGGATGCAGGAATCTATGGAGCGCAGAAAAGAAGGATATGATCACAAGGATGACAGCGAAAAATCCTACACGGCGCGATTCTCAGATCATGTTGATGAGCGGCTGTATCTGGCTGGGGTTAGAATTGCTTATACGGTAAAGCGAATTCTACGAACTCGGGCTAACCGTGAAACTACCGAAAGTTTATTAGGTCTTAAAGATAATATCATAGGAATTGTTGGAAACTTTTTGGAATTCGTTTCTTTGAAACCAAAATTGACGTCAGCGCAGCCAAGCCGAGACTTGACCGCACAGAATTATTCTAACGGATTATAACTATTAATTTTAAGAGAGCTTCTTAAGCTTTCTTTTTTTGCGATGTTTTCATCTAAAGTTTTAGAGATGAAATTCCCATAGATACTTTGATAATACTCATCTTCACAAGCGAATAGCGGATCAATAGGCAAAAGTTTTCTTGCATCGTCCGGGGTCGTTGTCGTCACCGTAGCCCGGTATTTGGTAAACATCTTATCTAGTTCAGTAAAAATTCCTGCATAAGTTACGATATTGCCTTCAGGGTTTATCTTTTTATAGTCAAGATCGGCTTTGGAAGTTTTGAAACTTCTTAA
>JAYVAZ010000695.1:0-1907 GCA_043750675.1 Pseudobdellovibrionaceae bacterium
TGTAATCATAGGCGCCGCTTCTTGAGGCAGGCAATTTTGTATCTTTTTGTAAAATAACAGTTGTCTCAGGCCCACCGCGAGTAGAACTTGTTAGTTTCACAGTTAGCAATTTTGCATCGATTTCACCAGAGTTATTATTTGCTTCAGGGGCCGGAGAAGTTTCCAAACTGATTTTATAGTTTCCTACGCCCGGAGAGCTGCGTTGCCAAAAAGCACCACGATTCGTAAATTCAAGAGTCTTGTTTCCTTCGTTCGCTACATAGTTTGTGCTTGAATAAATCAATCTTAATTTTGCTGAATCTAATTTTGATCCCGCAACTATTCCTAATTTTTTCATTGTTGAAGCTGCTTCACTGAGTGCTTGCTTGCGAACTCCGCGAACATTTCCAGCCGAGCTTTCTTCTTTTTCTCTAACTTCTATTGATTTAGCAGCATAGCTATTTTTTGTTGTATCAACAAAAATAATTTTCGCCAAAGCAATCCCAGACCCATCTTGTACTGTTGTTTGCAAAAAACTGATAACTTTGGCATCTGACGAAATGCCTAAAATTTTAGAGTCAATGTTTTCACCAGCAGCAGCAACCATCGGTAAAAGCATCATTGTGAGTGCAAATTTTGAAGAAAGTTTCGCGAACATAAGAGACTCCTTAATTATACGGACGAGCATAAAATCCGGGAGGGAAATCTTCGTCTCAGTTTTAGATGAACCTGGACTCTATCACTTATTAATGCATTGTGTCAATTAATTGTTATGCTACTTATGTGCATGTAACTATTAACTAAATACATAACAGTACAGACTCATTATAACCCATCGAAATGTTTCAATTTATTATGAAGCTATATCGCCTAAGTATCTCCATCTGTTGTGCCTAGAATTCATATGGCTATTCAAAATCCGGTAAGTTACAGATTTTTCAGGGTTTTATATTTTTACAAAGTAAAATGCTTCTTACTACAAAGTGTTGAAATTACTCGAATTGCGAATATAAATGCATCTATGGAAACCGAACGACAACCTTTGCAGAAAACAAGACCACAAATTACCGACTATACAAATATAGTAGAATACTTCCGCGACATGATCGCCTTTCGTAAGGCTTCTGAAAAAAACTTTTCAGTCCTCTCGGCGACTCAGACATTGCGACGCGTATCCCCTGCTTTGATTTCACTGATTCTAAAGGGTAAACGAAATATTACCCTGGATCGAATTGATGAGTATGCAAAACTTTTGACCCTGAACTCACAGGAAAAGTTTTTTCTTAAGAACTGGCTTTTAAGAAATGAAAGCCTTGCTACCAACACAGAGTCCTTAGATCTAAACCATACTGGCGCCAAACATCGTAAAGAAATTTCTACCCATATTTTACAGGATTGGGTGAATGTTTACGTCAAAGATAGTTTTCAACTGGGGCAAATACAAAAAAATCCAAAACTGATTTATCAATCGCTAGGACATCATGCAAACCCACAGCGAATTGACAAATCCATTCAATTTCTTTTGCGTGAAGGCTACCTACGCAAAACTATCGAAGGCAGAACTGTCATTGATACTCAATTGGCTTTTGCCGACCAAAATATTTCGAGCAAGAAAGTTCGCCAATTTCATAAAAATGCTTTGCATATAGCAAAGAATGCTTTGGATCTCTATCCAACCTCCGAAAGGCACGCGAACACGATGACTATTCCTTTGAATGAAAAAAGTTATGGTGAATTAATCGAAATTATTCGAGAGTTCGCACAAAAGATGCAAGATTTTGCCGCACAAAGTACCGACGAAGGCGATCGCCTCTACCAAGTAGTTTTAAATTTAAGTCCTGCAGGGGGAAAAATAGAATGAAATTAGCAACTCTGATCTGGATCCTATTTTCCAGCACTTTAGCATGGTCCTCTACTTTTATAGGTAA
>JAYVAZ010000696.1:0-2168 GCA_043750675.1 Pseudobdellovibrionaceae bacterium
CACTGGACGGGGACCACGATTGGATTCGGATTCGACTTTTACCAAGGTGGAATTACCTGCTTACCGAGTTTATGATGTGATTGCCAGTTATTCGTTGAATAAAAAGAACGATCTTTATCTGAAATTTCTGAATCTTAGTGACGCTCGATATGAAGAGACCTGGGGTTACGGTACCGAACGCCGCAGAGTATTTCTTTCGTGGCTGATGGCTTTGGATTAGGTACCAGTGAAACTAATTTGGACTTTAATGGTTTCGACTATTGCGCATGTTTTCCTCTATTTTCTGCTAACCAATTTGAATTCTTTGCTTCATTTCGACACTTCTTTGCAGTTAGTGAAGGAAGTGATTCCAATACGAATTATTGTAAGGCCTACAATCGCACCTGCGAAAAGCCTTCAAAACAGGGATCAAAAGGGCCCCACTAGCGGTGATGCAGAGGCAGCAAGTGTATTAATTTCCAATGCCAGTTTGTCCGGAAACTTGGACAAGCAGGGTATAGAAAGTTCTGCGGAGCACTCTACGCAAGATGGTGCGAACTCTGCTGTGCAAACAATCATTATTAAGTACCCGCAGCTGTCGCGTTTAAATCATGAAGAAGGAATCACTTATGTAGTTCTCCAAGAAAATAACGCCGTGATGGTTCGTTCCAGCGGTTATAGCCGGTTAGATGCGGAAGCGATGTCTGCAGTTCAACAATTGCTTTTGAAACAGAACGTACGTGAAGGTCAAAAATACAAAGTTGAATTTAAGTTAGATTAATTTTTTTTAAAAATAATTTTGTTCTTATGTTAAATATTTTGAACACGAAAAAAAATAGAGGATTTGACCTATTGTGTTATCGAGTCTTTTGTAGTATAACTTTTCTACTTTAAGCGTAGTAGTTAGTGAATAGTTCAAGTCGTGGGAGGTACGTTCGTGGGGACAATCGGTACTGAATCATTTGGCCAGGATCTGGTAAAAGAAATCAAAGATACAAGGGAAACAAAAGAGTTAAACGAAGACATCGGTGAAGAATCGGAAGATTCGGAAGAAATGTCGGCAGAAGCAGCCAAAGCTGCTGAAGAGAAAGCGGCATTATTAGAACTTGAAAAAATGGGTCACATTGAAGACGAAGATGATGTTAATCTTGATGAGATTGATAATATCTTAGATCTTAATGATGCTTCATATCCTCGTTTTACTTTGGCCAAGAATAAAGCGCGATTCTTACGTTTAGTAAGTTGGTACCGCGGTAAAGAAGAGTGGATTGAAGTCGCTCCTTTAAGTGGAGTAACTAAATTATTCAAACATCAAACTAAAGAGTTAGAAGGAATTCGTTCTAGCAAATTAGATTACGAAATGGAATTGGAAACAGGAACTTTAACTCCGTCTCAACGATCGTATCGCAAAGACGAATTAAAAATGTGCCGTGTTCAAGAGAAAATGGCCGTTCATTTGATCTCGAAATTACAAGTTAAAATTAAATCGGGCCGTCGCTAATCAAATAGCGTTAAGAAGGTCTAAGAGCACTTGGTGTCGACTTACATAAAAACTTATTTAAAAAAGCCTACGTTACCGTGGGCTTTTTTATTTTTGATCGCAGTCAGTTGCACCCTCCAGGCACAGACTGTTCCGACAACGCCCACCCAACCAAATACAGGATTTTACGAATCAGAATGGAAACCATTTTCAAACCGGTTGACCGAGGATAATTCGTTGAAGATTGCGGTCGCTGGAATTATTTCGACGGCAGCAACTCATCAATGGGATGAGTTCACAAGAAGCGAATGGAAGAATCATCAAAGGCTTACAAAAAAGCAGGCCGAGTTCGGAGATTTTTTAGGTACCGGTATTCCCGGCCTAATGGTTCTAGGCAGCCAATATTTTTTTGATCGTCCTATGGCGAAGCCACATTTGCGGGCTTTAATATGGGGAAATGTATTTACCTATTCGATCAAGTTAGTAGCCAGCCGCAGACGGCCGGGTGAGAGTGATTCTTATCAATCATTTCCTTCTGGCCACACTTCAACGACTTTCGCTACAGCAACTGTTTTAACTTATTCTTATGGATGGAAAGCCGCCGTTATTGCTTATCCTTTGGCCCTTTATACTGGTGCTTCCCGAGTAGCAGACGACATGCATTGGTTAAGTGACGTGGTGGCCGGTGCATACATTGGATTTTTAGTTG
>JAYVAZ010000697.1:0-5150 GCA_043750675.1 Pseudobdellovibrionaceae bacterium
ATGGTTGTGGATTTGGGCTGGAAAGCATTGGATCTAAAAAGTAGATCTAAAACTCCGGAACCAGAACTTCCCACAGGACTTGAACCAGGCCGTTCAATAAAAATTCTTAATGTTGAATCGTGCCAAAAGCGCACAGAGCCACCACCGCACTTGACTGAAGCGACGCTTCTGACGGGAATGGAAACTGCTGGTCGTGAACTTGAAGATCGTGAATTAGCAGAGTTTATGCAGGATTCAGGTCTTGGAACGCCTGCGACGCGCGCTGGGATTATTGAAGCCCTGTTGTCACGAAACTACATCGAAAGAAAAAATAAATCTTTAATAGCAACACCGCTTGGTCAAAAGCTGATTGCTATTGTTCATCCGAGCGTAAAGAGCCCCGAACTCACGGCCCGCTGGGAAAAGATGCTCAGTGGAATTCAAAATAAAGAGAGCACGCTTAAACAGTTTATGGCCGAGCTCGAGGCCGAGGTGTCAGCACGAATTGCAGAAATAGCAGAATCACCACCACTTCGAAATGGTTTTTCTACAGATGGAAATTTATCTTCATTCGAACTGACCCATGCTCAAACACTACCAATGCAGCAAAAACGGAATGTGACGCCAGTCGATCAGCTTCAGCGGTTACTCAAGGATCATTTCGGATTTAATTCATTCAGGGCGAGCCAGGAAACTGTGTGCCGCACAGTCACCGAAGGGAAAGATGTTTTGCTCGTCATGCCGACCGGTGCTGGCAAATCGATCTGTTATCAAGTTCCTGGAATTGCAAGAGGCGGCACAACTTTAGTTGTAAGTCCATTGGTTGCATTGATCGAAGATCAAGTTGTAAAACTGCAATCTTTAAAACTTTCAGCTGAACGAATTCACTCTGGCCGCAGTCGTGAAGAGTCTCGGACTGTCTGTCAAAAATATTTGGCCGGAACTTTAGATTTTTTATTTATTGCGCCAGAACGTCTATCTGTTCCTGGATTTTTAGAATTTTTACAGAAAAGAAAACTTTCACTAATTGCAATTGATGAAGCTCATTGTATTTCTCAGTGGGGCCATGATTTTAGACCTGACTACAGAATTTTAGGAGAACGACTTAAAGAATTAAGGCCTGCCCCAGCCATTGCCCTGACTGCCACAGCAACACCTATGGTGCAAGATGACATATGTAAACAGTTGGGATTGACTCAAGAAGCGCGAATCATTCAGGGTTTTCGGCGCACTAATATTTCAATCGAAGTAGCAGAATTCACTCCAAAAGATCGGCCAAGTATCATCAATTTCCTTTTAAAAAGAGAAGGACGACTGCCCGCCATTGTCTATGCACCAACAAGAAAAAAAACTGACGAACTGACGGAAAAACTATCTCATGCTTTTCGCATAGGGTCTTACCATGCAGGCATGCCTGCCAAGGCTCGTGAAAAAGTCCAAACACAATTCTTAGCTAACGAAATCGATGTCATTGTTGCGACGGTGGCCTTCGGAATGGGTATTGACAAGCCCAATATTCGAACTGTCATCCATGCTGCAATGCCTGGAAGTATTGAGGGCTATTATCAAGAGATCGGACGTGCTGGCCGTGATGGTATGCCAAGTGCGGCTTATTTACTGCACTCGTATGCTGATCAAAAAACTCATGAATTTTTTTTCGAAATGAATTATCCCGACATTAGCCACCTACAAGCAATAATCGACAAAACCACATCAAACAAATTACCTAAAGCCAGTATTCAAAGGTCTGTAGCTGGCATGGATTCTGAAATTTTTGATAGAGCTCTTGAACAGCTCTGGGTGCACCGAGGTGTCGCAATTGATCCAGACGAAAGCATGAGCTTGGGAAGCAATGATTGGAAAAAGTCATATCAATTGCAAAGAGATTTAAAACAAAATCAACTCAAACAAATGCTGGCTCTGACTTCGTCAGGCAAGTGTCGCATGATGTATATGGTTTCACATTTCGGCGATCAAAGCGATTCTGGAATACCGTGTGGAAATTGCGACATCTGCAATCCAAACCAGCCAAAGTCACTCGTAAAAAAACGAAGCCTAACTCAGGATGAAGTAAGAGCTATTACTATTATTATGTCATCTGTTTCGACTCATTCTGGAGTTCCTTCAGGTAAATTATTTCAAGCATTAGAAGAAACTAAAATTGGAATCTCTAGACCTGCATTTGAAAATATCATGACAGTTCTTGAAAAAATTAAATGGCTTGAATCAAAAGAAACAAGTTTTGAAAAAGATGGTCGCAATATTACTTACAGAAGTATTTTTTTAAAAAAATCTATAGATACCATAGCGGCCCACGAACTTAGCTCACTTCAAATTGCTTCAATTCCGCGTACCGAAGTAGGACGAAAAAAACGTAAAACAATTGACAGAAAAAATGCATCTAAAAGAACGTCTTTCAATGTGAGACCATTACCAAATTCAAATACTGGTAAAATTATCGAACCACTGAAGGCGTGGCGGCTAACGCAGGCAAGGAAAAAAAATATTCCTGCCTTTCGCATTCTAACTGACAAAGCGCTCTATGCAATTTGCGAACAGCAGCCGCGATCGATCACCGAACTGCTAGAAATTTCGAGTATTAATCGCAAGGCCATTGTTCAATACGGAGATGATATCATACGTATTATTCGTAAGTTCACAGGCCCCATTCAGACTGAAAGAAATTTTTCAAACTTGGCTTAATCCAAGTTACTTTTTCGATTCTGGTAATTTGTTTGATTCTTTTTGATTTAAACTTCAAAAACATTTGCATTCTTTAAGTGATAAAAAATTTTGTAGGTTGCTAATACATCAGCTTTAGCGTTATGAGCGTCTTTCAATTTTTTACCAAAGCAGATTTTGTACAGTTCATCAAGTCTAGGCCACTTGAATCCTCGATTTCCAGGAATTTGACAGTAGCTCGTTGAATTTAGCATTGTACAAAAATTGGGGTGACTGATTTCGTGATCAAAGTCATTTCTAAAAAGTTCACTTTGAATAACCGGCAAATCAAATCCTACATTATGACAAACTAGGCGATCAGCTTGACTTAGATCGTTCGCAAAAATTTTAAGAGCCTGATTTATTGGGACACCCCTTTTATCAGAAATTTCATTTGTTATTCCATGAATCCGTGATGCTTCTATGGGAATTTCAAAATCAACTTTAATTATAAAATCTGATTCTGATAATATTTTTCCAGCGTCATCTGCAATCAGCCAGGATAGCTGCACAATGCGAGGCCAGCAATCCGTGTCTGAGTAGTGCGCTTTAAATTTTGTTGGAAGCCCACTTGTTTCCGTATCAAAAAATAGATTTTTCATTTTTTGCATTCAAACTAGGTCCAGAACGACGTTGTGTGGACGATTTTAAAAGCCGAGGCTCGATTTTTCGGTACGCTGATTCATGTTTCAAAAAAGCATTGAATGATTCATGCGCGGCTTGGCTTGCCACATTGTCAGGTAAGCCCATCAAATAAATGACATCAGGCTGATGTTGCAAATAGCCCCAGAAAGCAAACTCGACCCAATAATTACGATCTTTTCCATATTTCATATGCTTATAAAAGTTTTGTTCGAAATTCTCTGTTCCACTTTCAATTCCATGTCTTTTGAAGTAATTCAGCCATTCATTTTCAGAATAACCCAACAACTGATATGGCACCCCAAATGCGGTAAATGTTTCGTCACCAAATAAATCTGGTATAATTCGTGTGTAGACAACATCTCCAGCTTGGCCGGAAAAATGAACGTCAAATTTAACATCGAATACTTTATTTGTTACATATTCTCTTAAGGTATACAGGTCGGAATCTTTTTTTGTGATTTCATAAATACTGAGTCTTGAATCACAAAGATTTTTTAACGCAGTTTTCTGAATGCCTTCAATTTTCAAAATATCGGCCATATCTAAAATACAGGTGCCAATAGTTTCTAGATCTTCGCCAAAGGCAGCGTCAAATTGAAGCCACAAATTATAATACGAAATTGTTATCGGACTGTGCGGTGGAAAGCCAGGATCATACAAATTTTCCTGCTTGCTAAAAAACGTGTACATCGACTTAGCTGGTGGAAGCTCAATTATTCCCTCTAGCAACACTGACGTCAAATTCTGGACATTAACATACAAAGCTAAACTCGGTGAAATCCCTTTATCTACGAGCTCCTCAACGGAGCGAATACTGTCGGCATATTCCTCGGCAAGTTCTTTGCCTTTTCTCAAGTCGGTAATATTAACCAAGGTTTCAGACATTTGTTCTTGAAATAGCTTCTTAATGCGATTTGAAAGTTTACCCATAAACGATTTCCTTAAAAATTTCTAAAACTATACGTAGCTCGTTTAAATATGTCACCTATGGATCGCACTAAGATCAAATTCTAGAGCTTTAAAATCCTACTGACCATTTCAGGATGCCAACTGCGGCCTTGGCATTTCGTCGGCGCCCCCATTTTTGTTAAAATCTGCGCGATCTTGCGAAGACTTAAACCTTGATCGTGCATTTCTTTGGCTGCGACAATTACGCGCAGTTCTCCTAAGTGCGGTGTTTCAATTCCGTTGAGCATTCTAGCGCCGTAGCGGGGTTGTGATTTTCGGCCCTTGGCTTGGCCTGCAGACTTACTTCGGATTGGAATCTCAAATCGTTTTAAGGCATCCCAAACGAACGAGCGTGAGGACGAAATTTCATCTGCAATTTGCTTGATTGAAAGCCCTTCAGTGATGTATTTTTGAGTGAGGAATTCTTTATTTTTGGCCTCAAAAAGCCCGGGAAGACCAATAATATCACGGATTTCGTCCACATCAGAAGAAGTGGTTTCAGTATCGGACAGTAGGCCCGCCAATCTTCTAAATTAGGGCTCTTCTCAATTCAACGTCTATCACTCAGCGCAATCTAGAAAAAACAAGCATTTAGAGTCTTCAATCGATAGTTTACAAAATGGGTGTACGCCAAAGACTGGGGCAGTCGAACTTTTGTTAGCCTGCGTAGGCCTTTACTCGGATTCTAAAATTATTAAAATTTCGCATTCCGTAAGCTCGGTTTAATACCTCATCCATTCGGCGATGTAAACCCTCCGTAATCGAATTTGTTTTACTAAATCGCCACATTCTAACGATCTCTTTCTGCCAACTCTCTAGCGTGTTCCCAAGAGTTACTAGGGGCGCTAAATTCGATT
>JAYVAZ010000698.1:0-5569 GCA_043750675.1 Pseudobdellovibrionaceae bacterium
GGCAAAGAAGAAAATTTTAACCAATATGCCTCTGCGGGACATCAAATCGAACGTCATCTTTTAGTACAGGAAGTCTGCTATGATTTAGATTCCGCATTAGAAAGAATTCAGCAGATTCTTCTTTTTAATGCAGGTGAAGCTTTTTTGGGCTTTTCTTACTCCGGTTCATTAACTCCCGAAGTTCGGGGGGAATTGCCACCGCAATATAATTTTAAAAAAGACCGTTTCGAACAGTTTTTCGAAATGATTTCTGATCAGCACGTAGAACTTATGCCCAATACCTCGGGCTCGGGGCAAACTTTTCTTTGCCGTAAAGGTGACAAAAAATTTGGGGTACTTATTAATCCTTTAGATCATCCGGTAAATACTATCTCTGTAGCGACCGTAGAGCGCTACTTTGAAGCGGTAGAAATTTTTAAAGCCCTGCAGTTGCCTTTGCTGTCTGTCACGGACACACCCGGTGGTGATCCTAGGCAAAGGAACAGTGATCACGGTGTCATTCTAAAAACGTTAAAGCTGATTGAGTCGCTTTGTGATTACCCGTTTTCTAAAATTGGATTAATTGCGGGTCGTTGCTTTGGAGGAAGTGGGCTTTTGGCGTTACCTTCGGTGCATGGATCCAAAGGGTTGTATGCCTTAACAACGGCAAAAATGGGAGCCATGGCTGATGAAATGATCGAGGCCATTGCAAAAACGCATGCTGCCAGCCTAGAAGAGTGGACGGCCACCAAAAATTCTCACAAGGCAGATCTTTCGGATATGTTGCAGACCGGGAATTTACAGAAAGTAATTATCTGGGAAAATCTTCCGCAATTCATAGATTCATTTTTAAAAGATCAAATTTGATTTTTCAAACCTATTGTATTGCATTAGGGTCAATGGCAATATGGACCCATGTCGAAGTCGGATTTATCCCATCTTAACCACCCGTTGATCGCAGTTGAAAAAGTTAAATCCAAACCGGAAACGGTTTATGTTGGCGAAGAACCGAAAACGATTTTTCAGTATCAAAACAAATATTTTATGGCTGCGGGACGTTGTCCACATCGGGGAATGCTATTAAGCCATTCGAAGGTTTGCGACAAAGGCCTGCTAGAATGTCCCTATCATGGGAAAAAAACGGCTCCAGAAAAAGAATTATTCGAAAAGTACGGTTTTTTATGGCCGCAAGACCCGGTTGGATTTTTTAAAGAAGTTCCCGCGGATTTTCTTTTTTGTGGTCACAAAAGTGTTGTCTTAAATGCACCTTTTCATGTGGTCCTCGATAACTTTAATGAAGGGTCGCATACGCCATTTGTACATCGTTTTTTAGGTCCCGATATTGCCGATGTCCCTAAAGTCAGTTTTTCTTGGGAACCTAAACCCGATCACGTGTTAATTAGTTATAAGTCCTTGCAGAAAAAAAATATTCTTTTTTACGGTTTGAAACGTAACCGGGACATCTATTGGGATATTCATTGGAAGACTTATACTGATCCTATGTACATGCAGTATTATTCGGAATGGATCGATTCTACCACTCAAGAAAAAATTATTGAAAAAAACATGACCTTTTTCTTTCTGGTTCCTAAATCTAATCAGAAAACTGAAATTGTATCTTTTGTATTTGTTAAGCCGTTAAGTTGGATGAAAAATTTTAGTTTTTTGGTCAAAAGGATTTCCTTAATTATGACCACTAATCAAATTAGGGAAGATCAAAGATTTTATAAAAAAATAAATGATCTGCCAAAGTCTTTGGATGGGTTGAAATTGGATCAGTTTGACCAGCCTTTGCTGGAAATCCGAAAACGCGCCAAACATTATGCCGACTATCTTTAGTAGATAGTTTTTAAATAAATAATTTTTTAAATAGATCCAAAGTGATTTGGTTTTTTCGATCGTACTCGTGTTCGGTTGGTAGAACCAAGGCCTTTGACAACATAAAATTTATATTGGTTCCGTTTGTCATACCTGTTTTTTTCCGAAACGCTAACGGCTCGGTCAGCCACCGATTACGAACGGCCAACGATCGCAATACGTACTTTTCAGCTTTTATTTGCTGAAGAGACAATGGAATTCGAAGGGCCGCAGCAATCACCTTTGGATGCCAAAAAAGATTAAATAGTCTTTTTCTTTTCTCCCAGTAATAAAACGGTGTTAATTCTTTAGACCAATAAGCCCGGTCCAAAAGGGATTCTGTATCAGAGGTACCTGTCACAAACATATACGCCTTATGCCCTAACATCCCGCCAAACAATAGGTCGGCACCATATCCAGTCACAATGTTGTCTAGATCTACCGGAAGAAGATCGACTACGGCCTTCATTTGTAAAAGAATTTCGGCAGTTAAGCCATCGGTCAGTTCGTTGCTATGAATGACCGATTCAAAAAAGGATCTTGTCAAGTCGGTAGGATGGATCAAAGTTTCCGATTTTAAACTTAAGTACTTCGAAGTTTCTTGTGAGTCTGATTCTTCGCTGCCCAACTCGGTTTTTAAGTTGAAAGTCGTTTTTAAGTCGGTACGTTCTTTTGCTAAATAAGTTGCGACGGAAGAATCGATTCCTCCCGACAAAAGACTTCCTACATTTTGTTTTGGTAAGTCGTCTGCGGAATCTTGTAAGGCCCTAGCTAAAAGGTCCTGAGCTTCAGAAAGATCCGACAGGACTCGGGAAGCAGGTAAATGCCAAGGCAACGGTTTCGTGATTTCTTCCAAACGCAAACTGGTAGAATTAAAAATCAGTTCCCCACCAGGATTCAATTTTTTAATGTTTTTAAAATCTGACTCGTTTACTTGGCGTCTTTTCACTTTTAAAAAATAATCATCTTCTTTTATTTCCAGATTAAAATCGGGTATTGCCGAAAAACTTTTAGTTTCTGGCGAAAGTGCATAAAAGTTTTCTGTTTCTACTATCCAGAGTGGGCATTGTCCTAGCGGATCTGTTTGAAGGTGTAGGCCCTCTCCATTAAATTGAATTTTTACCCACGCACTATTGGGTTCTTCAAAATGGCCGCTGGGAGTTCGAAACTCTTCCCGTTTTAAACTGGAAAAATCATTGAAATAAATTTGAATTTGGCGGCTGATAATCTGCTGTTTCAAGGGCAAATCATAAGGGCATAATCGTTTGGCTAATAGAGAAGAATTTAACAAAGGCCATTCGGAAGACTGCGAATATTCTTTTTTAAGCGCTATTAATATAAAACTCATATTAACTTCGATTTCAGTATTTTTCCCAAAGGACTTTTGGGCAAATTATCATGCCAAACAAATTTTCTAGGAATTTTAAAATCTTCCAACTTTCCGGACAAAAACTGGATGACTTCTTTTTCAATACCCTCGGAAGAAACGGAGGTATCGTTTTTCACCGCATGTAAAACCGCAATTTGGCCGCGGTCAGGATCGGTGGCAGAAGTTATACTGAATTCTTTTAAACTTTTTAACGGTGCTAAGGCGTTTTCAATTTCCCTAGGAAAAACTTTTTTACCCATAATGTTAATCACATCGTTTTTTCTGCCGGTAATGTAAAAAAATCCATCTTGATCAATAGTAATAAGGTCTTCGGTCTTTAAAAAGCCCTGATCAAATCTGTTTTCAGTTTCGGTTGCATTTCGGTAGTAGCCGGAAAATAAACTGGGGGCCTTTACTAACAACTCACCGTCATCACCTAATTTCCAGTCGATGCCTTTGATTACCTCGCCGATGGAGTGATAGTTATTTTGATTGCTTTTAATATTAACGCAAATGACGCCGATTTCGGCCAAACCATAACCTTGCCTTAGATGAAGATTGAAATTTTTATTAAAATCGACAGCAGTAGATTCTGCTAAGGCCGCACTTCCACAGAAGGGATACCGAAGGGATTCTAAATTATAGGTTTTCTGGCCAAATAATTTATTAAACTGATCATACATTTGCGGCAGGGAACTAAAAAAAGTAATCCTATACTTTTCGATCCAGTCCAATATTCGATACGGATAGGCGGTAGTAGGCTCGAACAAATAAAGGCTTCCTCCGGCAAACAATGTTGGTAGCGCTAGGCAATCAATTCCATGCGAATGACTTAGAGGAACTGTACATAAAGTTCTTTCCTGTTCGGTTAAACCTAAGTGGTCCCGGTTGCTGACGGCACGATATCGAATGGCCGCACCGGAAATCAACATTATCTTCGGAGTGCCGGTGGTCCCCGAACTTAACTGTACAATCTGGGCATCATTCACGTCAGGATTTTTTACCGTAGTTAAATTCTTTCCGTTCACTTTTGAAGAATTGGTTTCCGCTATAATATGATGCGGAGGAATCTGGGTAAAAAGATAATCGATTTCGATTTCACCCAGTTGTGGGTCAATCGGAACCACACAGGCCCCTTTTTGCCAACAGGCCAGAAAATTTACAATCGTTTGGATCGTATTACGGCATTCCATCCACACCACATCTTGCGATTGAACGTGAGACAAGTGATTTAATTTTTCTAGAATTAATTGGTGCAATTCCGAATAGGTAACCGCCTGATTAACGGTAAAAATAGCTAGGTTTTCATTTTTAGGAAGAGAATTTAGTAAACTCATTTCGCCGCCTTAGAAACTTAAAAACTGTTTCGGGATTTGAGTGATCTTTCCCGCGTCGGATATATAAACCTTATTTTGTTTAAAATCTTTCTTATGAATCATGTTCGCATTTATGATCGAAGTGTCGGCCTGAATAAGACGTCCACTTTGAAACATTAAGCCCGCACCAATAAAACAATTTTCTGCAACAGCACTCCCTAAAAACATTTGATCCGACTTTTCAATTTCGTTATTTACAACGGTAGAAATATTTCCGCGACTGGCGTTTAGATCTGAAAAGCCAACTCCACCACCAATAAAAGTTGAGTCACCAATGACACAGTGAAAAATAATTGAAGTAGTGATTAAGGCGTTTTTACCAATGTAACAATTGAACACGTCACACGGTAAAATATAGGCACCAGCACCGATAGTAGATAGTTTGACCGACGACTTTTCACTAATGATGGCGCCGTCGCCGACGCGGCTTCCGCGTAAATAACTGTAGGCGCCGATTTCAACATTATCACCGATCACACAGGACTCCAAAGTCGCGGTCGGATGTATTCGGCAATTTTTTCCGATCTTGTTAAAATGCCTAACAATTCGAGGCATATTAAATACTTTTCTTAAAAGATTTCCGCCTAGGATTGGTTTGAACATTTTAACCGACTTAATGGTATCTTCCCTGGCCATTAAACTTTGTGCTTTCAGAACATCGGGCCACTGATTAATTGGTTGAAAAAATAAACTGGGAATTTCGACGCGATAATTTTTTTCCGGATAAATGGATTCTGGAATATTCAGTGGAATTTGAAACAGGGATTCCTGTGCAATCTTTGGAGTACCTTTACGGGTCAAAAAAGGAAGATCGTAATAGAAGTGTTCTTTCTTATCAAAACAGACTGATGAATTCAAAGTGCATTCTATTTGGGTTGCCGAGGCGGATGGATTTTGATTGTCATAAATCCATTCTTCGTCGATCAGTTTTTTGACTAGGTCATCGGAATAAATGCAACGGTCTGAAAAAACGGTCTTTTTATATACA
>JAYVAZ010000699.1:0-3507 GCA_043750675.1 Pseudobdellovibrionaceae bacterium
GCAGCAAACATTTGTTCTGGATTAGTTCCCGGAGCACCATCGCCGCCCATTTCTTTTGGCGTTGTTAAAGTCACATTTAAAATTCCGTCTGAAGAAACAGCCTTACCTTGACGACCACCCGTGGCACTGGCTTTTCCGCGATATAATACTTTTTCTAATTTCATAGTTATCTCCATGTAATGCCAACGGTTCTTCCGATGGACTAAGAGTTTTTTATGCCGTCTCATTTTATTTTACAAGACTTCTGTCGTATTTTTACCAAATTAATACTCATTTATCGTGGTAAAGTTAAGATACTTTTGTGAATGTGGAAAACTACTTAAAACTTAAATTAGAACGCGAAGAACTTCGACAGAAATTTCGGGATTTATGTCCTTCTTGTTTGCAGCCAGGGTTTAGCTGTTATTGCCAACATGTGCAGAAATTTAATCCTGGAATTGAATTTGTCATACTGATTCATCCCATTGAAGTTCGGCGTCGAATTGCTACTGGGAGGATGTCTTACCTTACTTTGGAAGGTTCCCACCTAATTGATGGACAGGATTACACACATAACGAACAGGTGAACAAAATAATTCAGGATCCATTAAAGCAGTGTTTTATTCTTTATCCTCACCGTCAGGCCGGGAACCTATCAGAAATGTCTTCGCAGGAAAAATCTGTTTTGATAGATTCAACGAAAAAAACGGTTTTATTTGTCATTGATGGAACATGGGCGACTGCTAAAAAAATGCTGTATCAAAGTAAAAACCTACATCTTTTACCAAAAATTTGTTTTTCACCAACAGCACCGTCAACTTTTCGGGTGCGCAAGCAACCAGCCAAAGTTTGTCTTTCGACGATCGAAGCGATCCATCAGGTAATCGAACTTTTGGGCGAACAATGTGGATTTCGAACAGATACAAAAGAACACGACAAATTACTTTTTGTCTTTGATAAGATGGTAGAACGCCAACTTTATTTTATCGAACAATCACGTCTGAATCCCAAGTCATATTACTACACTCGAAAAAGGAGTCGCCAACTTGAACAAGAATCTTCTTAGAAGTTTCGGGGCGGTCTTCGGTGGAATCGCGGTGACTTCGGTATTGTCGATTGCAACTGATTTGATTTTAGAGCGTACCGGTGTTTTTCCCAGTATTGGAGATCAACAAGAATTTGGATTTCATGTTTGGTGGATGATGTCGTTAGCGCTGGTCTACCGAAACATTTACGAAGTTATCGGCTGCTACCTGATTGCACGGTGGGCGCCCAATCGCCCTATGTTTCATGCAATGATTGCGGGAATTTTTGGCTTTGTTATTAGTTTGATTGGCTGTATTGTGATGTGGGATAAATCCGAACCATGGTATCCCATTGCTTTAGTCGCCTTTGCTGTTCCTTGTGCTTGGTTAGGTGCAAGAATTTGGATTCGGCAACAGGCCCACGCAATTATTTAAAGTTCGTATCCAAATTCGAGCACGATTATTCCAGGTCTCATGACCGATTTGCAGATATCCTGCGGGCTTTTGATCTAAGCTGGCCCGAAACACTTTGGCCTTTTCGACATAGGAATCCGTCACATAGTTATAATGTAATTTAATAGAAGAGGTCTGCGCCGGAGTAAGCTCTTCTATTTGTAATCGGTGACTCATTAATTAACCAAAACTTCCATTTCAGAAATAAGGCAAGCCGAAGGCGAATAAGTCGTAAATCCATCGGAAGAAACTCCGATCAAACCCTTACCTAAATAATTTTCAATCGAAGTTTTTACAGTAACTTGCGGTGCCTGCCCTATCACTTCACCTTTTTCCATAATATACCCAATCTGCACTGGGGAAGAGAACTCGCCCAAATCATTACTATCTCCACCAGCAGAAACCATCGCTATAAGACAACGATCCAGTTGACCGACGATTTTTTTCCAGGTGTCCTGGCCCTTTTGAAAGCGCAAAGAACGTGGACCTAATGTAACGCCACGATTGTAAACACGTTGCCCGTTGCCGCTGCTGGTTTGATTAAATTTTTTGCCAAATCGTAAGTCAGACATCAAGGCGTTGAATCGGCCCTTTTCAATCAACGGAAGATCGTCTTTTCTGACAGTGCCTTCACCATCAAAAAATCTGATTGCACCGCTTTCGGCATCATAGGCACTATCTACTAATGTGATTTTATCGCTGAATAAAGTTTCTCCAAGTTTTCCCGAATACAAAGCAGCGCCTTCAGAATATTTATGAATATAAAATGACTCCAATAATTTGCTTAGGGGTTGCAGCGCCTCTACAAACAACACTGGCATGGTTCCGTTTCTCACAGTGACCGATTTATTTTGCATCTTTAAAAACGCGGAATGTGTCTGGATTTCCTTTTTGACATCGACTTTTGCGCCAGTTTCAGCCAAAAACCCATCGATCATATTACCCGATCCTTTTCGTTGATAGGTAAAATACCATTCACATAGTCCGCCCGAAGTTTTTAAGTCCAAACCATAACTAGATTGCAAAGAAATGCTTTGTTGTTGAACTGTACACTGACCAGTAAAAACAAAGTTAGGATGTTGGGAATTTAATAGATCCAATCCTTCTACAAAATCTTGCAAATATTTTTCATTTGCAATAATTCCGGACTTGGATTCAGTACTTTTATGCGCAAATCCATATTCATGTGCAGTTCCGGGTCCACCCCATTCTTTAGTATCGGCAATCAAACGATCTTGGGTTGCGGCACCTAAACGGGATGTCTGAAAAACCTTTCCGTTTTCGAAACGGCGAACACCATGCCTTTGAATCTGTTGATTCTTATTCGCACTGATTTTGCCGGCTTCGGCCTTAGTTGTTGAAGATTTTTCTTGAATTGAAAAAATATCATAATCCATTATCCCACCTGCATTTCTTTAATTAAAACATAGGGTCCACCGTCAGAAACGGGAAGGGGCCATTGTTCCATCTTGCCACAACCGCCTACTGCGGAACTATGAAGATGAAAGTCAGATGAAATCGCCTCAATATTTTTTAAAGTTTCAAATACACTTCCTGAAATGACCGCCAGCCTGACGCGTTCACGTTTTCCACCGGGACCAATTTTATATCCGCGCGTGGGTGCAATCGTAAAAGTACTTAAACCACTTCCGTGTTTTACACCTTCAACTAATAAGGCCCCCTCGCTGCGTTTTAAAATAGAATCTAAAGACTCTTTGCCAGGTTCGATGTAAGTGGATGTCATTCGCACAATGGGTTCAAATTCAAAATTCATTGCCCGTGAATTTCCAGTGGGCTTTTCATCCAATTCAGTTGCTGTTTCAAAACTGTGAAGGCGTCCAGTCAAAATGCCATCTTTAATTAGATAATTTTTCTGAGCAGGGGTGCCGTCATCATCAATGGGGCAATAACCCGATGTTCCGGTCAATCCACCATAGTCGACGATGGTCAAATTATCTGCCGCAATTTTCGAACCCAATTTCCATTCAGCCAGGGCCTCGGGATTTCCTAACATAAAATCAGCTTCAGATTTGTGTCCAAAAGATTCATG
>JAYVAZ010000700.1:0-7109 GCA_043750675.1 Pseudobdellovibrionaceae bacterium
GTGTCGTTCGAACATACGCGTGGGGTTAACCTGTCGCCTTTTGCAAGTGGCGTCAGTTTTACCGGAGTCACTTGGAGATGGTTCTTAAGTGGTAAGGCTCCTTCCGTTACTGTGAAAGATGATCAAACTAGCTATTTGATTGTGACTAGGAAGATCCCGTTTTTAGGAGTGGGGACTGGGGTCGCGGCTGGTACCATAACCAGGGAAAATGACTTGGTTCCCAATATCAACGCTTCTGGAATTTATATTGGATTTCATGGTGGCTATGATTATCAAGTTGATCCAGGCAAATACTTTAGGGTCGAAGCCGTGTTTGCGGCAACGCCAACATCGTCGGGTTTTGTAAAGTCCTCTCTTACCGAATTTGCATTGCAAATGGGGCTATTCTTGATTTTATAGCGGCCCTTTAGAATCTGCTGGCGCCGTTGACTTAAGTCATGATTTGTATTTTCTAATTTATCATTGATTGTATTGCCCCGAGGTACTGACTTAAAATTGTAAATGGGTCGTCAATTAATACGAGGTTAGCATGAATTTGTCCTCTGTCGCGGGAGTCATTGCCGCGCTACTTGTTATGATTTTAGGGGTGGCGACTTCTTCAAAATCACCGATGGTATTTTTAGATCCGCATGGAATTTTAATTGTTTTTGGAGGCACTACAGCAGCGGCATTGATGTGTTTTCCAGCTAGGTATTATGTTCAAGTATCAAAAGTGGTGTTAAGAAAATTTTTAGGAAATTACGCAATCCGAAGGGAAACAGTGATCCGCGAAATTGTTGATCTAGCAAAAGGGATTCGTGACAATCCGGAATACTTAAAAACTAAAGTGAAGTCTTTAAAAACTCCGTTTTTAGCTGATGCAGTCGAATTAGTTATTCAGGGTGGTTTTTCGGATTCAATCCTAACCGAAATTATGATGAAACGATCGGCCATTCTTACTAAAAGATACGATCAAGATGTAGGTATTTTCAGAACAATCGCAAAATTTCCTCCGGCTTTTGGACTTATGGGTACCACATTGGGAATGATTTCCTTATTGCAGCAGCTTGGTGGCAAAGATGCGCAAAAATTGTTAGGTCCGGCAATGGCCATCGGATTGGTAGCCACTTTTTATGGGTTGACTCTGTCCAATCTTATTTTAATTCCGATTTCGGAGAATTTGTCTCAGATAAATCGTGACGATGAATCGTTGCGTTTGATCGTTATTGACGGGTTAAAAATGGTTCGTAAAAAAGAGCATCCTAAAGTGGTTGAAGAGTATTTAAAAAGCCATTTAACACCAACCGAACGTGTACATTATAATTCTGCGGGCAAAGTTGCTTGAGTAACGAAATCCAAGAGCCTACAGGACATGATTCTCCTGCACATCCAGAACATGATCCTCTTTTAATGGGTGATCATGGTGGAAGTGCCCATCATGAAGAGGCCGAAGGCTGGCTGATTTCTTATGCGGACTTAATGACTTTATTGGTTGGCTTTTTTGTAATCCTACTTAGTTTTTCCAGTGTGGATCAGGAAAAGCTGGAAGAAGTGAAAAAGTCGGTTTCTAAAGAGTTTGGTGGAAAGTATGAAAAGCCCTACGAAGACATTGCTAATAAAGTTAAAGAAGCCTTAGACAAGGCTGGCGCCGGCGACAAAATTGTTATAAAAACCACAAATGAAGGCGTAGAAATTTCGTTCCTGGGTCCCGTATTTTTTGCGACTGGATCGGCTGACATCAAAGACGAAGCCTTAAAATTACTGGATAGTTTATTAGAAACGATCAAAAAGGAAGCCTCTGATTTTAATTATGTAGTTGAAGGTCACACCGACGATGTACCACTTGCAGGAGGGGGTCCCTACAAGAATAATTGGGAGCTTTCTAGTATTAGGGCCTGCCGAGTCTTGGCCTATTTTTTTCAGTTCGGCTTCGACAAAAGTCAGTTAACTGCTATCGGTTATGGCGAAACAAAACCCTTGCTAGTAAATCGCGATTCGCAAGGAAACGCGATAACGGAAAATCAAAGTCAAAATCGAAGGGTCATTGTTAGATTAGTAAAAACCCCGAGCCATTCCCTGTAACTGGACTGTTCAGTTTTTAAAAAAAGACTTAAGATTAGTTAATGAATTCGCATGATTATTCCCACGGGGCCGACTCTACTTCTGATATGAAAATGGCCTATTATTTGCTTTTCAATGGAGAATATCAGGGCCCCTTTGCCCTTGATCAAATTTTTAGGTTGATTTCAGACCGAAAAATTCATACGGAACACAAAATTTGGTCGTCCGGTTTTTCTGATTGGGTTACAATTTCAAAAATTCCCATTTTCGAAAAAAAGTTTTCAGCCTTGGTTACGGAGACGGCACCAGCCGTTATGACCGAATTTACTAGGGCAAACGATTTCGAATTCGATTTATTTTTTGAAGAAGCAGTGGTAGCCAAAACAAGCTTGCCAAAAAAAGATATCGGTGAGGTCTTAGCACCGAAGATGGATCTAGAACCAAAGATAACTGCCAGGGCGTGGTTGCTAAGAAACCTAAAGAAAAACGTTCTTGGACTTTTTTTCTGCGCATTGATAGTATTTACGTTACTCATTTACAAATTAAAAAATGCAGAATCGGAAAATATAGATTTGCTGAGATCGCTTTCAGTTAGTGAATATAACGAAGCAAAGTCGGTATTATTAAATATCGAAAACGAAAAGGAATTGGTGGCCTCTTTGGGTTTGGTCAACAGTGGAAATCAAGTTTCCTTTATCGTTGTTTCCAATATTCCTAAAGGAAAAAGATCGACTTTAAGTTTAGTGGGCGTTCCTGAATCATTAGTGGGTTCCGATTTTTTCAGTCGGGAAGCTCATTTTGTTTCTAAGAACAATCGCGTACTGATCGCCTCCAGGCTGGTGACTTTTGATTCGCCGATTCCAAAAGGTGATTATATTGTTTCGTACTATTGCGAAGATTGCCAAACGAAAACAATTCTGACGGAAAAAAGGTACTTTTTAGGTGGAGCGAAAGACATTCAGTACGATTTGGAGCTGATCGAGTTTCATAAATCTTTACGCAATAAAGCTCGCGGAGAAATCGCAGAATTTCGCCAACTACTGGAAACACTTACTGCCGAAAATTTTCGTTTTGAAGAATTGCATTTGCAAAAGGGTGAAACCGGGAAAACCGGATCGAGTCCTTTTTCGCTGCAATGGAGTCAATTGCTTCCGCAGTTAGATTTGGTTTTTGAATCTTGGAATGCGAAGCTTGGCAAAAATGAAGTGTTCTATTCAGATCAATTCAAAAGTATTTTTGCTATTTTCCAAATGCTTAAAGAGCGGTTTAATACGGAGAATGGAAAAACTAAGGATCTTTTATTGGATCAACAAATAGAAAGGGTCAAAGCCGAGTTGCGGCGAATGGAATCGTTGCCCTTGTCGTCTAATGGTATGCCTAGAAAGAAGTGATGGAGTACGAGTGCAATGCCAATAGCTAATTGCCGATGCAGTAAAATTAGATAGCTATGGACTTCCTTAGTAGGATTTCAGATTTATCAAAACCACAAGTCTTTAACACATTTTCCGTCGCGGGGAAGGTCGTCGAACGTGTCTAACCCATCAAAATGATCGATTAATAAGGCAGAAACTGTTTCGGGATCGTTCACTAGCCGTGTGTTAACGGCAATTCGCAGATCACCTTTTTCGTTCGGTGAAGTGGCCAACCAATAGGCTGTGCATCCACAGTTAGGACAAAAATGAAATCCCAAAACTTTGCGATTGCGACCGTAGGATTTTGTAGTGCCAGATACCATTATTTCTTTATCAAGGTATCCATAGGCCCATAAAGTGCCGTAACGCCGACAAGCCGTACAATTACAGGCAGTCACGCTTTCTAGTGGGCCTTCAAACTTCCACTTTACGTCTCCGCATAAACAAGAACCGTCGATCATAATTATCTCCCCATTGACCGCTACCTACCTATTGTTGGTCTCTTTCTTTTTATTTATTAAAACAAAAAAATGAAAACATTTTACAAATGATATGTTGGTATCCTTAAACAATGTAGACGGATCAAAGTAACCCTTGACGGTGTGCGGCCCGTTCCCTTAAGTACGGACGTTTAGGAGATCTCTATGAAATGGTCAGTCCCATTATTGCTTTTTTTTTCTATGCACGCGCAGGCCCAACAAATTGTTAATGCAGAATTAAAAACGCCTTACACAAAGGCCCAATGCCAAACGGTCGGCGTCGATACAATGAGCTCTTTTGGTTTATTTACCCAAAGTTTTTCTTATAAAAATACAGCGGCTGATGAAATCATAGTATCAATGATTAATTCGCTTTCAATCTGTCGTTTGTCTACCACTGGTCCGAAAAAATTAGATTGGGCCAGCATTAATCCTTTCGCAGGATTTGAAGTTCAGTATTATAGCGATGCGACTCAGTCGATTGCCATGCGCAAGGTATGGATGGATCCTGCTAAACCTTACAATCGTTTGGAAATCGTTATCATGAATCCTGAAACCGGTAAATTTTGGCGAGCCCGCATGGAAGCCCGTCCCAATGGCAGTTTCGGCGCTGACTTAAAAGTTAAAAAGTCGGGATTGCTGAAAACTGCTGATTTAGTTGAAATCAAAAAAGGCAACACAGTTCGGAAGACCGTAGAGCTGTATCATATCTTCAATTCTACTACCGTAGTTGATGGCAAAGAAATGTTGTTTGGCGATGAGTCTTTGTCGGGTCGAAACATTTATTTGTATTTTTCGCTATAGGTTTGAATACCCTTGGCAATTGTTAAGATAGCGTGTATTTCCTAAACTATGCCTGAAGCAAAGCAAAGCTAAGACAAATCGATAGGGAGAAAAGATTATTTTCGCCCTATATCGTTTTCATTTTATGTACGTTACTTACCTTTTTTGCTTGGAATGTTGCGAGGATCTCTTCGCGGGCGGAAAATGCCGCGCGGTTTGATCGTTCCACTAGTTCATTACGGTATGCCTTCAAAAGCCGCATGGCCGTGTATACTAATGCTTTAGTGTACACGCGGAATTTAATGAACCTGAAGCCAGATTTATCGGACGAAGAATTTAAAACTTTTGTTCGAGGTATGAATTTAAAAGAGGAGTACCCCGGAATTCAAAACCTGGGATATATTCGTCGGTTGTCTGGGCCCGCGCTGAAAAAAATATTGCCGACTTTGCCTGAAAAGGCGGCATAGATTTTGGAAAAGAAAAAAGATTACTATGACGTTGTGACCGTTGTTGAAAGGGTTGCCAGTAATTCCACTTCTGCCGTGGGAATTGATCTTTCTGAAAGTCCAGTGCGATTACAGGGGATGAATCGGGCTGCCGAGACCGGAATTCCAGTAGCCACCGACAAAGTCATGCGCATCAGCTAAGCACCTACCGCGCCCGATGAATTTTTCTTTTTAGTTTTTGTTCCGCACTATAAAACGGGTGCACCAGTTGAGACACCCGAACAAAGAAAAAAGGCGGTCTTAGGATTTGTTT
Organism: Pseudobdellovibrionaceae bacterium; assembly: GCA_043750675.1. Taxonomy (GTDB): domain Bacteria; phylum Bdellovibrionota; class Bdellovibrionia; order Bdellovibrionales; family Bdellovibrionaceae; genus JAYSSX01. The sequence continues at coordinate 5,474 of JAYVAZ010000700.1, forward strand.
ACGCGGCTTTTTTGGCGCCTTACTTGTTTGGGAACATTGCTGGCGATGCAAAACTGCAGGATACGCGTTTACTTCTCCGAATTTTCGACGGGCCTAGTTTAGATTCAAAAAATCTTATTTATTCTAAAGGCAATCTGGCAACAGCGTCGGAAGATTACAGTAAAGAAATTGTATTAAAAACCGACGAACACCAGTGGACCATTTTATTACGCGCGACCAGCGAGTTTGCGCCGACTTATTCGCGCTTACTGCCATTGTTGATTCTGTTAGTGGGTACTCTGATAACCATCGCGATGACCCTTTCGGCTCGCAAAGGGCAGCAGTATGCCGAACAGTTGCAGGAAGATATTCGGATTCAACGAAAGGCCGAAATTGAATTGTCTCAGGCCCGAGCCGCTGCCGACGAAGCCAATCGCGCCACGTCTTTGTTTCTGGCGAACGTCAGCCATGAAATCCGGACCCCACTGGGAATTATGTTGGGTTTTGCTGAACTGACAGAGGAAAACAAAAGCGATCCAGATTTGGTTGGAAGCAACATGCAAAAGATAATTCGCAATGGCCGCGAATTGACCCGGATTATCGGTGAAGTTTTGGATTTATCAAAAATTGAAGCCAACGCGTTGTTAATTGAAGATTCGCATTTTTCGATCACTCGATTCTTAGATGATATTGGAGTTGAATGGCAAGAGCTCATTCAATCTAAGAAAATTAAATTTGAGATGATAAAGGCCACTGATTTTCCAGAAAAGGTGACCACCGATGTGACTCGTCTCAATCAAATTTTGGTCAACCTGCTGTCAAATGCATTAAAGTTTACCGAAACAGGATTCATTCGTATGATTGTTTCATTTAAAGAAGTTACCGGTTCAAAAGGGCAGTTGGAAGTGTCCGTAGAAGATTCCGGAATTGGTATATCGGCCTCGCACCAGGCTCAGTTATTTCAAACTTTTTCTCAAGGCGATAGTTCTATTACTCGTCGTTTTGGCGGGAGTGGTTTAGGTTTGGCCTTATCGAAACAATTGGCGAAGGCCTTAGGTGGAGATCTTTATTTATCTAAGAGTCAGGCGGGAATGGGAAGTTGCTTTATTTTGACGCTTCCGTTAAGAGTGTCGAATCAAACTAGATCTGATAGCAAGAAGTCACTTCCGGTTAAGTCGCCGAAAGATCTTAACTCTATACGTGTATTATTGGTTGAAGATTCGGTCGATAACCGGCTTCTGATAAGTACGTTTTTGAACAAAGCCAATGCTATCGTTGAAACCGCAAATAACGGAGAAGAGGGCGTGCTGAAGGCTTTAAGCACAGAATATAATGTCGTGTTAATGGATATTCAAATGCCAGTCTTAGATGGTTATGCAGCTTTTGAAAAATTAAAATCCGCCGGCTATAATAAACCCGTCATCGCCCTAACGGCGCATGCCCTAATTGAAGAAAAAGAAAAAGCCATCAAATTAGGTTTTTTCGACTATCTCACGAAGCCGGTTAACCGGAAGACCTTGGTTTCATCTATTGTTCAGGCCGTTGAAGTTTAAAATTAACGGCCTTGCTGCGGCTGCGGCAACGATTGCGGAAGCGGCGGATCTTTCATAAAAAAAGCCCCGCGTACGCAAGGCTTTTACTTAATTAAAAATTTTTA
>JAYVAZ010000701.1:0-4020 GCA_043750675.1 Pseudobdellovibrionaceae bacterium
CCAAAAACCGGCATCATAAATGTAACCGTTAGGGCCTTTGTCGCCCCTAGATTTTTGATTAAATAAAAATAAATTAAATATGCAAATGCCGTACAAAAAAATGATAAGCCCAATACATTTAAAATAACTTTGGTTGAAAAAAGAACCGTCCAACTTAATTCTGCAGGAATAAAAAGGAAGGTCACTGGCAACAACGTTAATCCGGCAAAAAACTGACTACCCGCCGCCATCACCGCCGTATCCATTTCTTTGGCCTTCAATCGAATGTACAACCCGCCAAATCCATACAGGCCGGCGGCTACTAAACAGGCGATAATTGCCTTCAGGATTTGAAAATCGTAATTAGCACCTAAGGCTTCAAATCGGGAAACGATCATTACTCCAAAAAGCGAAATGAAAAGCCCTACCACCTGAAGCGGGTTTAATTTTTCGGCTGCAAACGTACGCATTATTATCGCACCCCAAATTGGAGAAGTGGCATTCAGAATCACCGAAATCGACGCCGGAAGCGAAATCGCAGCCCAAGTATATAACAGAAACGGTAAAACCGAATTCAATAATCCTATCCAAAAAAAATGAAATTTATTTTTTTTCAGATCCCAGTTTTTTTTGGTCAATAACAGGTAAATCATAAGGATCAATCCGGCTAGTAATACACGCAATTGAACCGTTAGCACGGGACCTAAAATAGGTGCCAAAATTTTCATAAAAATGAATGAACTACCCCAAATGGCTGCCAAAAATACCAGCAATAAATAGGGCTTTAAATTTGAATTCATTTTTTAGAAAGAATATCGATGACTTCTTCGGCGGCCTCGTGACAAACGAAGTGCCCTACTAGTTCGAATTTAGTTCGAGTCGCTAGTGGATATCGGCGTCGCCATTCTTCATAGTGTTTAAAATTAATAAATTTATCCTGGAAGCCCCAAAAAAAATGCATAGGAATTTTCTTTAGAGGATCCAATTGTTTGCCAATTTTCCACATTGGGTTACCAGCATTGCAAATGTGTTGAGCAAATTTCCAGGTAGCCATTCGTTTTTCTTTATCTTTAAAAACCGCCTGATACATCCAGTGCTCTTCTGGAGTCAGCGGTTTATGGCGACCCCAGGCTTGTTTAACGATCTGAGTGGCTGAAAAATTCCAACGCAAATAAAGATATTTCATTAGCGGTGAACTCGCCAAATATTTGGTAAAAGCAAATTTTGAATCAACGAACTCCAGCGGCCACGCCCAAGTATTACACAAATATATTTTCGAAAACAAAGCCGGATTGCGAAGCGCAACGGTCAAACCGATCGGGCCACCAAAGTCAGATGCAACCAGTCGAATGTTCTTTAGGTCCAATTTTTCAATCAAAGAATAAATATGGCCAGCCAAAGTACTTAAATTATAATCAAAATCGACCGGCTTGTTAGAAAGTCCAAAACCAATCATATCAGGCGCAATACATCGAAACTTATGCCTTAAAGCGAATATCACATCCCCATATTCATAACTCCAACTAGGAGTACCGTGTAAAAATAAATACACTGGCTGATTTTCAACAGCTGTTCCTTCATCAAGATAACTCATAGCCCCTTCCGGAGTCATAAAAGTTTTTGGAGTAAACGGATACAAGACGGTATTGACCCATGCTGGCGTTCCGTAAATAGTTTTTTCCCTCATGGTTTCATATTAGACAAACTCCAAAATTTTAGCTATCTAAAACTATGGAATTGATTAACAAGAATCCCTTCTTTTTCTATATTAAAATGTTTCGAAGAGAATTCTTAACGGGATTGTTTTTTCTACTAATTACAAATGCGTTGGATGCTTATTATCCATTCATTTTAAAAGATGCGATTGATCAAATTTCTTCAGGACAGCCGGCCGAAAATCTATTTTACACGGCTTTGCAGTTTTTTGCCTTGATGAGCACGTTGGCTGCAACTCGATTTTTATGGAGGACGATATTTGGCAAATACCATACGTATTCGGCTGAAGATCTGCGCGACAAAATTTTTTCGCACTTAAAAACTTTAGGACCTCGTTTTTTCGCTAAAAATCCGATTGGTGAATTGATGAGCTTAATCACCAATGACGTGCAGGCGGTTCGACAGGCCTTAGGCGGTGGTTTACTGACTTTGGTAGATGGGGTTTCGATCATCCTATTGGTTTTACCAATGATGATATATCTTAATGCTGATTGGACTTGGAAGACGCTGATTTTCCTTCCGGCCGTTCCTTTTTTAATTTCGAAAGTAATGAAATTGATTTATTCCAGTTTTAAAATTCAGCAGGATCGTTTATCCGATGTCGCCGCCTTTTCGCAAGAATTGATTTCGGGCATTCGGGTCGTTAAAGGATTCGCACAGGAAGATAACCGCCTTATCAAATACAATATCGAAAGTAAAAGATTAGAAGATGCTTCAAACAAAGTTTCCAAAATCGATGCTTTGTTTATGCCCATCATGGAATTTGGTGTCGCCAGTGGTAGTGTCATTCTACTGTTATTGATATCGAAGACTCCCGAACTCGAGGCCATTAGCATTGGCAGCATCGTCGCTTTTCAACGTTTCATTCATAAAATGGTTTGGCCAATGTCGGCTTTAGGTTTTAGCATGTCGCAAATTCAAAAAGGCATGGCCTCGTTTAGTCGAATCGAAAAGTTTCTTAAGGAAGTCACTGACATCCCTAACGAGGGAAAATTACCTTTGGAAGAAATCAAAACTATTAAAGTCGAAAATCTATCGTTTAAATATCCCGACACAAATGTTTATGCGTTGAAAAATGTTAGTTTTGAAATCAACCAAGGCGAAACCGTGGGGATTGTTGGCCCTGTTGGTAGCGGCAAAACAACCTTGATTAACTTATTGGCTCGTTTGCATCCTAAAACAGAGGGCGAAATCTATTACAACTCGTTGCCTAGTCACGACTTTGATCAGCTGTCTTTTTACAATAAAGTTTCGCTGGTTCCGCAAGAAGCCTTTTTATTTAGCGACACCATTGAAGAAAATATCAGTTTTGGTCTACCGCAGGTTCTCAAACAAGAATACTTAAACTCGCTCACCAACACTGTGGATATTTATCATGAGATCAATGACCTTGAACACCAGTTCAAATCGGAATTGGGTGAACGTGGGGTCAATCTTTCCGGTGGGCAAAAACAGCGTCTTACCATTGCGCGAAGTTTGGCAATGAATTCAGATTTGATAATTCTTGATGACAGTCTTAGCGCCGTCGATTTGAAAACTGAAAATAAAATTAAATCGGAACTTTCTAAAATCGGTTATCGGACAAAAATTATCGTTACTCATCGGCTGTCTAGTATCTTGAAGGCCGATAAAATCATTGTCGTTAATGCTGGTCAAATTGAGGCCATCGGTAACCACGAAACACTTATGCAAAAAAGTCCGACTTATAAAAAAATGGCCGAAATTCAGGGATACCTTCCTCAGGAGCTAGCATGAGCCAGTTCATGAATGAAGATCAAATCAAAAGCAATATCGGTTACGGTGTACTATTTAAGAAATTGTGGCCTTATGGCAAACGGCATAAAGGAATGTTGTTCTTTTCAATTTTCTCTATTGTTGGCCTAGCCGTCTCCAGCCGATTGTTACCAACGATCGTTGGTTATGCTATCGATCACGGGGTTATCCCCAAAGATCGCCAAATCTTATTTACCGCTGCGATGTTTTACATGAGTGCCGTCGTTGCTAAAGTTTTTTTCCAGTTTTCGTTTCTTTACTATTTTCAAAAATTTGGAAATCGTGTTTTGTTTTATGTACGCGAAGATTTAATTAAACACGTTCAGAATCTACCCATTGCTTATTTTAACAAAACACCCGCGGGACGGATCATTACCCGTATTACCAACGATGTCGCCCAATTAGGTGATCTTTTTACAGATGGAGTGGTTAACATCATTACTGAATTTACTATGCTGATGGCTATTCTAGTCGCCATGCTGCTGATTTCAGTAAAACTAACTTTGATTGTATTAGTGACGGCACCGATTTTTATTTATCTTTCCATTTTAC
>JAYVAZ010000702.1:0-3404 GCA_043750675.1 Pseudobdellovibrionaceae bacterium
GATTTCAACCAAGGGCCGTAGGCGGATCTGTCTTTTTGTAACTATCACCTTTGGAGGTGTCTATTTTCATATTATTAAAAATTTTTCTGAACATCTGTCGCGCGATTCGTTTTTGCGTTCAATCAGCAGCTATAGTTCCCCGGCACTTTACTATTTTGGCGCGTTTGCTTTTTTCTGTAGTGTTGTGGTCTTTGAAAGAAGAGGACCCAGCGGAAAACTGATTAAATTGGTCTATTTTTTCTTTTATCTAGGGCTGTATTCGTTATTGTTTTCGGGCCAGTTTCTAGGTCAAATAATCGCCAACGGAAAAATAACTGAATTTTTTCTTCGCCTGTTAGGGACTTAGACCTCGATTTTTTCTTGTAAATACACCAAAATCTCTTGAAACGTAATATCATTAAAACGACGGCCTGACTGTGCTCCAACTTTAATTGCAATTTCGGCTAAGTCCAATTGGACTCCGCTTAATTTTTGAACTTCAAAAAAAAAGTCGATAATGTCCAGTGATTCGAATCCGTAATCGGCTACCAATTTAGAGTCAAAATTAAGAGGAAGTACTTTATTCCCCTTAATAGCAGCGGCAGACTTTCCAATAATTTCCTTTAAATCCAAAGGCCTCCAGCGGGTTACCCTTTACAATTTAATTCGATAATTTCCATATAATCAATTTAAGAATTGAGGACGTCATTACTTGTTAATAATCTATGAATTTCCCTATGAATCGCGCGTCATATTGGTAATTGAAATGATAAAATAGGCACTTCTGCTAATCTGAGAATATGAGCAAAGCATTTTTTAAAGTTCTATTTGTCTTTTTTACTTCAGTTACCGAAGGGGTAGCATACGAAAAGTTGATCGCAAAATGGGCCGTAATCGTACAATTTCTTGAAAAGATTTACTTAGAGTCATGATAATTGATTTAGAAAAGTTAAATAAGATTCACTGCCTTAGTCAAAATGAAACAATGGGTAAAGCTCAGATTTTAGATAAAATTTATAAAAGAAAAATTGAATTTCGTGCCAATGGACTGAAAAAAGATAATACGGTTTTGCTGCTAAATGGGAATTGCCTGCAGTTTTTTATCGACCTATTTACAATCTGGGATATGCAAAGCCGCTGTCTAGTGATCAACGAAAATATTAATAAAAGTGTATTAGAGCAAATAACAAAAAATTTTGTAGTTCATTTAGTCATTGAAAAAAGTGGGCGCTTAAGCTGTAACTTTCGGACAGCCGCCAGTAAAGTTTTAGGTTCACCATTAATGCTGGTAAGTTCAGGAACAAGCGGCGATCCAAAAATTGTTGAATTGTCGGAAAAAAGAGTTCTAGATCGCATTGGAAATATTCAAAAGATGATAGGTCCTCAAGTCCAAAGAGGTCTTCTTTTTCTATCCACAAGCTTTGGTCATGGCTTAATTGCCAATGGGCTAAGCCTACTAAATAGTTCAAAAGAACTGTTTGTAAGTCATGAATTTGATATTAAAGTGGCCACTGAGCTTCAGTCGTTGGTCGAAAAAAAATCCATTGATTTCTTTAGTTCGGTTCCAACGCATTTTGAGGCGTTAGATAGAATTACCAAAGAAAGGTTTTTGTCCAATCGAAAAATGGAAATTCATTGTGCGTCCAGTTTTCTAACCAGAAGCACTTACCGTAAAGCTTTGAAAATGTTTCCTAATAGCAATTTTAATTATCATTATGGTATGACGGAAATGGGAAGTTGGATAACTCAGAAAAATTTAGGCGGAGATTCCGAAGAAATAGAATTTAATAATGTAGGCTTACCTTTTGGATTGTCAGTAAAAATAAATTCTGATGATGGACACATTCACATAAAAAATGAAGTTGACGATTTGATTACCCATAATCTGCCGAAAAATCAAACCAGTAACGTTGTTACGGGTGAGTATTTTGATACCAAAGACATCGGAACAATTAAAAACGGTATGTTGTATTTAGAGGGAAGACGGGGCGATTTTATAAATAAGGCGGGCAATAAAATTTCCACACTGGAAATTGAAAATACAATTGAAGATGTTTGTCGAGATTGGAAGTATCTTGTTGTCCCAACTTCTAGCGATTTTTACGGCGAAGAAATTGCCATCGTTTTTTTCGAAAAATTTCCGGATGAAAAATCACAGGAAGAAATTCAATCAATCTGTCTTAAGAAGTTAGGCGGATTAAAAGTGCCAAAATTTTTTTTCTATCTTTCGGAAATGCCGTTAACATCAAATGGTAAAGTGTCGCGAATACAGGTGGCTAGTCTCTTAGAAAAGCAAAAGAAAAACTTATGAAAAAATTAACACTAATTACTGGTGGAACTTCAGGTATTGGTTTCGAAGTAGCAAAACGTGCGGCCGCAAAAGGCCAGGACCTGTATTTAGTTTATCGGTCAAACCACGATAAAGCTTCGCTGGCCGAAGCTAATTTAGCAAAAGAGTATCCCGGTATTCAAATCTTCAAACGTAGTTTTGATCTTTCCTCTTTAGGAGGAACCGAGAATTTATTGGGGGATTTTGAAACGGTCGCAAAAAATTATCGTTTAGATTCAGTTGTTTCCTGTCATGGACAAAGTCGGCCGCATCTATTCCTGCAAAAACCCCAGTCGGCAATCATAGACACCATCAATGAACATCTCATCTCCAATGTAGTAATAATGCATCGATTACTACCTAAACTATGTGTGCAAAGCTATGGGCGGGTTGTATTTATGACTTCTTTGGCCAGTCACAAAATAAATCGTGGCCAATCGGACTATGCCTTATCTAAAGGAGCACTAGAAATTTTCGTGAAATCTATGGTTTCAGAATATGGTCATCGGAACATAACTTTTAACTGTATTAGTGCCGGCTTCGCCGACACTCATTTTACAAAAGATATTTACAAGGATCTTAGCGATAAGCACCGTAAAGTTGTTGTCCCAGTTCAACAAATTGCGGATTTGATAACTTTCTTGACTGCAGAAAGTTCCACCCACACCAATGGATCCGTTTTTAGAATTGATGGTGGTCAATTTTGCCTCAATAATAATTTTGCGTACCATACGTTAAGCTTTCATAATACCTAGTGGTCTTTTTCCTTGATTGAATAAGCAAAGTATTGGAAAAATAGCATTCAGAAAAGAGGCCATTATGAAAAACATATTAATCGCAACCGTTTTCTTGCTATTGGGTTTCAACGTACAGGCACAGGAAAAAGAACGAACTTACATCCAAGTTTACAACGCAAATTTATGTAGTTATTGGAGCTATATGAGTTCTTCGTCCATTGGTTCCACTAGTGGCTATGTTTGTAGCGGTTATCCAACATCGGCTTCTATTCCTGAAGCTCATTCGGTTCAATCTGCCATTGATCAGTTAGAAAACAAGATTCGCTCTTTGGAAGCACAAGTTAATGCTTTGGAAGCAA
>JAYVAZ010000703.1:0-3369 GCA_043750675.1 Pseudobdellovibrionaceae bacterium
GATAACAACATTAATGTGATCAAAAATGCAAAACTGCAGTTGGACACAATTGATACTTATATCTATTTTGGGTACCGATTCGCCGACGTTAATTGGACGTGGATCGACGAATTATCCGATAGGATTTTTTAGAAACTAAATCCGTAGCCGGCGCGGAGGTACATAGCACTGGCTACGACGCTGGCTGAGCCCGGGAACATTCCGTATTCAAAAGTAACCGGAATAAATGCACCTTTACTAAGCCCGATATCAGCGCCCACAATAAAAGTAATCATTTGATTAGCGCTAGATGACGTATCCAAATTGGGAACATTTACGCTTTTACCCATTGCCATTAAAAAATTGTAGCCCAATCCTGCAAAGGCGCGGGTTTTTCCGGTCATAAAATTGTAGTGCGCTTCACCACCTAGGGCCAAGTAGGTAAAAGACACCGTACACTCTTCGCTGGCTCCGGCGTCACAAATTTTTGCTGAACCCGTGCCCAAAGCATTTCCCTTAACCGCGAATGGTTCATATCCTGCGAATCCACGAACCGTGATTGATGGACTATATTCGTAATCTACGAAACCTCTAACTCCGAAACTTGTTCCCTTCATCGTGGCGTCGGCCTTCAATGCCGTATTTGTGGTGCTTTGTACAGTCATTGCAAATGAGTTCATGCTAAGCCCGCCCAATACACCACCCGACCAAAGGCTTTTAGCCGCCGCTGTTTTATCAGAAGGGTCTTCAGTGGTTGATTTTGCCTGGGCACTGGTTGCCTGAACAGAGTAGCCAACCTCAGCGCTGCCTTTTTTAATTTCGGCTAAGGCTAAATCGTTCTTAACCTGTTTGATTTCCACAATCGCCTTTTTCTTGCCGTCTGAAGAAAGAAGATAATAGTTGGTTCCGACTGTTAAAGAAAAGCCTTCTAGTTTAATCAAAACCTTTTTACCGCTGACCTTAGTAACTTGGGCCGCCCAACCGAGTGAGCTAAGTAAAAATACTAAAGTTCCAAACAACAAAGAAATTTTTTTCATAAAGGCTCCTGCGATTCTAAGCAAATTAGGAATTCATTTTGGTTTATATTTTCAATCGTTAATTTTTCGCCATTTTTTAATGAAGAAATAAAATATTTTGTTTCGATAGGATCTTGTAGCCAACAGTTTTGATTTTCTTTTTTATTTTTAGTACTTCGGGACTCCACATCGGTAGTAATAATTTGCGAAGGGGCTTTAGATTCGAATTGGGAACGGCCCACCGATTTATATACAGAGCACGATATGATAAAAGGAATAACAGCTAGAATAAAACAAATTCTATTAACGGAGTGGCTCATAGAGTAATGATAAGAGGTGTCAGATTAAAATGGAAGAAAAAATAGGCCCGGCAGTACCGGGCCTAGTTCTATAGATTAAAATGGAATTTCGTCAGCGTCGTTGAAGCTTGGTTCAGGACCAAAGTCGTTCATTGAATCGTCTGAATTTTGCGTTCTTTCTGTTGCGGCTCCGCCACCTAAAAACTGAACAGTGTTGGCAACAATTTCTGTTGAATACTTTTTCTGTCCTTGTTGGTCTTCCCATGATCTGGTTTGTAAACGACCTTCGACATAAACTTGGCGGCCCTTGCTTAAGTACTTTCCGCAATGCTCTGCCTGTTTACCCCAAACTACGATACGGTGCCATTCGGTCCGTTCTTGTTTTTGACCGTCTTTACCAGTCCAAGCTTCGCTGGTAGCGACACTTAAACGGGCTACGTTTTGTCCGTTGGTTACGGTTTTCATTTCTGGATCAGCGCCTAATCGACCGACGATGATTACCTTATTTACTCCTGACATAATTTGTCCTTCCTCCCAATCACTTGATTGAGAACATGTTAATGAGGGGCTCGTACTTTGAGCCCCTCTGGGATCGTGCCTAATGCCGTGAGGCACGCATTAATTGGCAGCTGAATTGAGCCACCGATTTATGGACCATGCAAGAAAACTTGAACTTTTGACTCAATAAAAAATCTTAGTGGCAGACTAAATATCCGAGAACAGGATTAACGCGCGGGGCCTAAACTGGGGTTTTGGAAATTGGTACCGGACATTTTAAACTGATATCTGGCGCGATCACCATTCACTGATTTATAGGTATCTAAGAACCCCAGAAACAAGCTGGCTTTGTCCTGAAAAGACTTCTGCGCATTCAGATCAATCGTAAAATTATAAGCGCCTAAAACCGGCGCAAACCCATTTTCATTACGTAACGCCAAATCCATATCGCCTTTGATGCTACCGAAAAGTTCATCGCTGTCTTTTCCAAGCGTACCTTCGGTAATTAGAAATTTTCCTGCCGACAACCGACCTTTCAATAAAACCTGTGAAAGTTTAAGTTCAGGTAAAGTCAAAGGACCGAAATTTGTTTGTACGTTACTTGGAGGTAATTCCAATTGATCAATTTTTACTTCTAACTCTACATCAGGTTGTTCTTTCAAGGTGAAATCGGCGGTCGCATTGGATTGAATATTTAATTTGCCCTTCATTGCCAACGGCAATTGCAAGACGTCGCGCAATTTTTCTAAACTTAAAGACTGCGCTGAAATAGTAATGGCATGTTTTTCCGTTCCTGCTTCGGTTTTTCCAGACGGAGTTAAGGAGATATTAATGTTGCCATTCATAAATCCCTTAGCCGAAACCGATCCTCCGGGTTTTTGTCTGATCAAAGACATAAGTGAAGGCGAAAGAGTCAGTTCTTCGGCGGACAGAGGCGGTGTCAACGGGGTTTCAACCGAAATATTTCCAAAAGAAACGCCAAAATCCAATAGGCTTAAATTTAAATGATCAAACTGCAGGTAAACTTGTTTGTTGGTATTATTGGCCACCTGTACACTAACTAGGTCGCCTAGGTCATCGATCGGGAACAATAGGAATCCACAAACCAGAAAAGAAAGCAGGGCAACAACAACTTTGAATTTATGCAGCATACAAAATCTAAAAAAATCTTTTATCTTATTCATTTTCGTCTTCTGTTTTTGTTTTCTTTTTAGGTGGAGCACCTTTTTTAGGTTTTTCTTCCACTTCCAGGGCCACAATTACTGGCTCGGGTATTTTTAAAGCAACCAGTTTATAAGTCACATTAAAATAACGAGAATCCTTTTGATTCGCCTCAATAAAAAGATCTTTCATTTTTACACTAGGACTTAAGGATTCTAATTGGGAACCAATATCTAAAATCTGTCTTAAATTTAACTGCACTAAACTAACTTTGGTAATGTAAGAGATCAGGCTATCTGCAATCAGTGCCGATTTTTCGTAAACTTGTTCCACGCTAGAAATTTGTTCTGGAATCAAACGAGCTATTTGTAGTTGGCTATCAATCTGCATCTTTAAGGCATCTGCGGAAGGTGGCA
>JAYVAZ010000704.1:0-2931 GCA_043750675.1 Pseudobdellovibrionaceae bacterium
GAGCGTTGGAAGTATGGTTTATTTTGCGATTGCGTATGTCCTTAAAGTTCCCGAATGCAAACAGACACTGGATCAATTGGGTTCCAAATTAAAAACGAAGATAAAGCGCATATAGTCACTTTGGACACCAGGGACAGCTTTTGGGCAAAAAATGTCACTAAACTGTTAGAATAATAACAGTTTTAAATATTTCCCATATTATTTATACTGGCTCTATGACTCGATTTTTAAGTATTTATTTTTTTAGTCTTTTAATAGGATTTCAAGCTTTTGCGGCTGAAAGTGCCAGTCCACTTAAGACTTTTGAGAACTCTTCTGACGTTACTCTAATTCATATCGTAAGGCCGCACTTTACCGAGCGCTGGCAAAAAACCTTTCTGCGGAAATATATAGATAGTAAAGGGCCCCCTACGGAGTGGTTTCAAGTGGGCGCTTACGGCGGCGTAATGGTAATGGCTGTCCCAAGAGTTGAAAGATTGGATCTTTTAACGACGGAAGATATCGTAAAAATGTCGTTTTTTAAGAATATGACTGGTGGTTACCAAGATCTTTTAGAAAATTCGATATTTATATTAATGAATCCTGAAAGCAATGCGATTTGGCTGTCAGGGAGTCGCAGTGATGCAGCTTATAAAAAAATAAATTGGACGTGGTATCTGAATCCATTAAATTATTTTCGGAAGAACCTGTTTAGCGCAGAGTTCGTAAAAGGGATCAAAAGGGACTGGCATATGCCCTTTGTCCATTCTGGAATATATGAAGATTATAATATTATCGGCCATTCCTATGAAAGTAGTGGTCGGGCTGATGGCCTTCGGATGCTAACTGGGGTGATTACGAACCCCAAAATGATTGCAATTAGCCGATTAATTGTGCCTCAAAAAATTTCCATTTTAGGCAAGCAAGTTGATTTGAATTCGCAAAGAAAAAGGTTATCCGATTCGGAAAAAGTTGTTTCGCCAGGATTGGCGGGGACTAAAATCAAATCCTGCAATAAAGTTCATTTGTAAGCAGATATCGAAAATCTCGAAAATTTCAAAGGCAAAAGGCGATTTTAGTCCTTTCTTCTTTGAGTTTAGGAAGTTTAATCTACTTTACAATTGCTTGCCAACTTGGTGTCGCCGAATGCAAACAGTCCTAGGATCAGCTGCTTTCTAAAATAAAGATAAAAATAAAAAAAGGTTTAGACTGAAAGGGAAAAGCCTAGAGATTCGCTATGCTAAACTCGGGCTAGACATGTGCAGTATCAATACACTCGAACTAATTAAAGCCGCGGTCAGTGAGATGCCATTTTAAATGTAGTTGGGCTAGCGAGGCATTACCTACCAACTCCTAAGCTTAGAGCATTGAGTTCTAGTCCTAAAGTCAGTTCAATATAATTGAAATAGGATGTTAAACTGATAGTTGGGGGATTATTTATGAGTTACTTATTTACTTTGATATTGATTTTAGTTATTCCACTTTGTACTTTCGCTTCAACGGGAAGTGATGCGTGTAAGACAAAAGAGAATTTACGCAAAAAAATGAATATCATCGCTTCTAATTTAGCCAATATAGATACAACGAGAACACCTGATGGGGGTCCTTTTCGAAGAAAAGAGTTTGTTTGTAACGAAAAAAAATGCGAAGTAAAGGAAGCTTTAAAAATAGTATCTAAATATGAACCCGGCCATCCTGATGCCAATGATGAGGGTTATGTTTCCTACCCAGATATTGATGTAATGCATGAAATGAATTCTATGATTCAAGCTAGTCGTGATTTTGAAGATGCTGCAAAGATTTGTAAATAAGTGTCTTGTTTTAAAGCCATTTTGCGCACTAGAAAAATACATTTAAAACAATATTTTTAAAAATGAAAAAGTTTAAAGTTTTTGTTGACGCCTATTTTTGAGTTCTATTCATTGCATGATTAGAACTCTTGAATCATTTTTGAAACAAACAAATAAAAAATATTTTTCCGCGCTGCTCAGGTGGTGTATGTTCGATAGGGTAGGATTTTCAAGGGGACATAGCACCATTTAAAAATCAACTTTGAAAAGCCGTGGTACAGTCCTTCCAGTTCAGGAGAACCTTATGATTTTAAAAAATCTTTCTAATATTCAACTGCATCGGCAAACTCAAGTCACTGCAGAAAAAGAACGTCTAGCGACTATCGATCTCTTATGGCACCTTCGTGAAAATGAAAAACGAATGCTGTATGCGCAAATGGGATACCGTGATCTTAAAGAGTATTGTGTTAAAGAACTTAAACTTTCCGAAGGAAGTGCTTGGCGCAGAATGAGCGCAATGCGGTTATTGCAAGAGCTCCCAGAGATTGAAACAAAAATTCAATCTGGCGATTTGAACCTTACTCAAATTACTATGGCTCGAACTCATTTTCGTGAGGTTAAATCTACACAATCAGAAAAACACCAGATTCTAATTGCACTCGAAAATCAATCAACTCGCACTACAGAGAGGATTCTTGCCGAGAATAAACCTGAAGACTTTGTCGCAAAGCTAGAAGTCATCGAGAAACCTTTGCGTGGTCAAAAGCTTGAGGTGACTTTGATTTTGGATGAGTCCCTGCAAAAAGAGCTGGAAGACATTCAGATTCTACTAGGTAAACCCTATTCAAAATTAGAACTTCTAAGAATGCTAGCTAAAGAGAAGTTACAGGCGCTGAAAAAAGATTTAAACAAAAAACGAAAAACCGAAGCGCCGGTGGCACGCAACGCGCAACCAGCGCCGGCTGAAACTTGCGAGCAATCAAGATATGTATCTCGATATAAATTACGAGAAATTCAGAAGCGTGATCAACATCGATGTCAGTTTTTCGATCCTTTGAAGGGCCCCCCTGTTTCAGGGAAGTTGTCGTGTAAGTTAAATAACCAGATGGGGTGCGGAATTGGATAACGCATGGGAACAAGTCAGCGCTTCAGCAAAGAATTT
>JAYVAZ010000705.1:0-1634 GCA_043750675.1 Pseudobdellovibrionaceae bacterium
CCATGGCAGGGAATTCCAATAGCTCCGAGTAGATATTATTTCTACTAAAAACTAAAGTTTTTAACTTCGTTGCAAATTTGATTTTCGGGTTTATCAAAATTAAATATTTCTTTCATTACATGCTGTAAAAATTGAACTCCCGTAACGGGAGGAATGCTGGAAGAGTAGTCGTTCATCGTTAAATTTGGCATACACAGATCTAACATTCGAATTTTAAACCAGCTAATGTCTTGCCCGCGATCCTTAGCCTGTTTCACTTCATTTATGCTAGCAGCCAATTTAAGGTATTCATAATACAAAGTTTTTGGTTGGTCTTCGTTAAGAATCCTTTTGTAGATAAAAAGATGATACCAAGGCCAAGCACTTTCCCCGCTCATGCCTTCGGCTAGTTGCCAATGATCCATTTTAAATGCGTTCCAATCAATCGCTGTTGAATGCTGGTACAGGAACAGTTGACTTAAGGGAGCCTTATTTACAAATTGCAGTGAGTTCGTCACAGGAACCAAAGTGTCCCAAGTGTCATGCATTACCAATGTTTCCGATTTTAAATTTTTTGCAACTGTTTCTAACTGGTAGGGTAGGTATTCGGATGCATGATCAGCAGGAGCGCCACCCGTAAAAAGGTATATCCTTCTAAGATAAGGTTCAAAAAAATTCACATATTTTTCTAGCACGGTGCTGTCGGTAATTAAATTTGGGTAATCAAGAATGTGACCGACTTGATTTTTTAAATCGATAAGTGGAGTTTCTAAGACTAGCGCCTTAGGGTTAATTTTTTTATCCAATGAAGCCTGCGCGGCAATAAATCCGCCTAAAGAAGCACCGAAAAGAGCCATTTTATTCGGATCGATTTTTTTTTGTTCCAAAAAGTATGTGGTCACTTTTTTGAATTCGTCGACATAAATCTTTAGGCTGCGACCACGGTAAAATCTATTGTTTATAATCAACAAAGAAATTTTATTCGGGGAAAAGAGAGCTCCCATTTGAAACGATTGTTCAGGCGTCTGCCTCTGGTAAAAGAGGTGGCCAGTAGTTTTTCCGGCTTCGAATCCTGGACCATCTTCATCACTGAAAAGGTATCCAAGGTCAGAACCGCTTCTTCCCCACCATTTTTCGTCGCCGGGTTCCCCGGTCCAGTCAATACCCGCATAAGGGTTTGCGATCACGACAGTAGGGCATAAATTATCACAGTTAGAGACCCATTGAAAATACACCGGTTCTTTTAAGTCTGCAAAAGTTAGTTTACCTAACTGCATCTTGTAAGTAGCACCTAGAAAAGTTTGGTCAATCGTTTTGACCCATTCCAGTTTGTCAGACTGTTGATGGATGGGAGGGGTAGTGCTTGTGTCGTTTTTTGACGAGCTGCAATTGACGTAAAACAACGGAAGCGAACTAATCCATATCAGCAATACAGTGCTTTTTATTTGTGTTTTAAGTTTGGTTTTGCTGGAGCTTTTCATTGTTTCCCCGCTAATTAATTATATCGGAATTTATGGGGATTTGCTTAACAAAAAATGGCTCAAATTGAGGCAACTGCGCGTTTACCGGGAAATAATGTTACCGGGAACGTACCAAAAGGCGACGAAGGAAGTAGTGTTTCAAAACTAGACGAAAGTTCTGCTTCAATCGATAGA
>JAYVAZ010000706.1:0-3165 GCA_043750675.1 Pseudobdellovibrionaceae bacterium
CAAAAACGCTAAGTAGTTTAGGTTACAACATTGTGATTTACCCAGTGACAACTTTACGTTTGGCGATGAAGGCCATCGAAGATGGACTTAAAGAAATCGCCGCAACCGGCACGCAAGAAGGTCTTTTAGATAAAATGCAACATCGTAAGGATTTGTATTCGTTAACGGAATATGATCGTTACGATGAATTCGACCAAAACGTCTTTAACTTTAAAATTTAAAGGAGCTCCTAATGACAAACTCAAATTATGTAAATCCTGACTACGTTCCAGAACCAGAGAAAATGAATGTTAAAAAAGGCCTTGAAGGGGCGGTTATCGATACTTCTTCTGTATCGAAAGTTAATCCTGATACCAATTCCTTAATCTACCGTGGTTATCCCGTTCAAGAACTGGCCGAAAACTGTAAGTTCGAAGAAGTGGCTTACTTGATGTACAAGGGAGAACTTCCGAACAAAACTCAATTAGCGGAATTTGAAAAACTAGAGCGAAGTTACCGTGAAATCACCAAAGACAACCTTCAAGTGATTCGTTTACTTCCAAAGAAGTCACATCCGATGGATTCAATACGCACCGGTGTTAGTTTTTTAGGCTGTGAAGACAGCCGTATCTGGGATTCAAAACCCGAAACGAATTATGATAAAGCGATCCGAATGTTGGCAAAAATACCAACTATGATTGCTGCCGATTTTCGTTTTAAAAAAGGGCAGGATTTTGTTGCGCCCGATACTTCCCTAAGTATTTCGGAGAATTTTTTCCATATGTGTTTTGGAAAGGTGCCTTCAAAGGATGTTGTAAAAGCATTTGATGTTTCTTTAATTCTTTACGCAGAACATAGTTTCAACGCTTCCACGTTTACATCCCGGGTAGTGGCCTCTACCGAAAGCGATATTTATTCTGCAACTGTTGCTGGTATTGGTGCACTTAAGGGACCTTTACATGGCGGTGCCAATGAACAAGTAATGCATATGATGTTAGAAATTGCCGACCCTAAAAAAGCCGAACAATGGATGTTAGATGCCTTAGCAGCGAAACGCAAAGTGATGGGATTTGGTCATCGCGTTTACAAATCGGGTGATTCCCGCGTTCCGACAATGAAAAAATACGCGCAGAAAATGGCTGACATTTCTGGCGATCAAAAGTGGATGCAGATGTACGATAGTTTGGAAAAAGTAATGGTAGATAAAAAGAAAATCTACCCGAACCTGGATTTCCCAGCCGGCCCAGCTTATTACATGATGGGATTTGAAATTGATTTTTTTACTCCGATCTTTGTAATGGCGCGCACAACGGGTTGGTCGGCTCATATCATGGAACAAACAGCCAGCAATCGAATCATTCGCCCATTAAGCGAATACATCGGGTCGGCGCAAAGACAGGTAAAACCACTGAGTGAAAGATAGTCTTATGCCAATAAAAAAAGTTTTTTATTTGAAGTTAATTTTGGGTGTTTTGATTATTTCTGGATTCGGCTGCGCTAGTAAAAATAGTTCAGCTCCGTCCGAATCATTGACCACGGTTCCCGCCGGTCAAACAGTAAAAGCGGCCGAAAGTTTTCAATCGCTAAAACTTTTGAATTCTTCAAAGTTGATTTCTATTATTGCATTTGGCTCGTGTGCGGATCAGAAAAAACCAACTCCTTTGTTTAAGGAAATTGTCGGGTATAAACCCGATCTTTATATTGGTGCGGGTGACAATGTTTATTCTTCTAGCGAACAAGATCGTCCGATCAGCAAAGCCTATTATACTTTATCTGCCATTCCTGAATTTCAAGAGCTAGCCAAAACCACCCCTATTATTGCAACTTGGGATGATCACGATTTTGGAATTAATGATGGCGGTGCGACGAATGCCGATAAATTGGAAGCCCGCGATACCTTTTTAAAGTTTTTTACGAACGATGCCCCAATGATCAATGAAAAATACGAAGGTGTCTACCATAGCTTTCTTTTAGGACCGATAAAAAAGCAGGTCCAAGTTATTTTATTGGATACTCGTTGGAGCCGCTCGGAATTGGAAACCAATACTAACCCGAAAAGCAGTTTAGACAAATATCAACCGACCAAAGATAAAAATAAAGTTTTTTTAAGCGCCGCCCAGTGGAAATGGTTAGAAGCAGAATTGGCAAAAAAGGCCGATCTGCGAATTCTGGTTTCTAGCGTACAATTGGTCGCTGACGAAAATGGATTTGAAAAATGGTCTAATTTTCCAGCCGAAAAAGAAAAATTATTAAAGCTGCTAACGAAATATAAAATAAACAACCTGGTCGTTATCAGCGGCGATCGTCATGCCGGTGAAATTTCAAAATTACCCCGCAAAGGACTTAGTGACTTAATTGATATCACCGCCAGTGGAATCAATCGCACCAGTACCATTGCCAAAGAAGAAAATCGTTTCCGCGTGGGAAAACGAACAGTTAAAGAAAATTTTGGATTGTTTTTAATAGATTGGGAAAAACGGCAGCTGGATATCTCTTTGATGGGAATCGAAAATCAATTAATAGATAAAACCGTTTTTCAATTTTAATTCTGTAGCCGACTTTGGGCCTTACGAACCACAGGAGGTAACCCTAGCGGACGTCCTCAATGAGCTCGACGGAATGTCCATCAGGATCCAAAACAATAGCTTTTTTACCTTCAGCAGAATCGATGGGATCTAAAATACACTCCCCGCCGATTGTTTTTAGATTTTTCAAAATTTGATCTAAATGCTGAACATGAAAAGAAAGTTGGAAGTTAGGTGTTTTGACTTCGCTTTTATTTTTAACCCCGTATATAGCAAATTCAAAAGACGGAAAAATAGCTTTATAGTATTCACTGCCTATACTCACTTTTGCCGGCTGCAGGTTAATCCCTATAGCCTTGTAGAAAGTAACTAAAGACAAGATTTGATTTGTGTTAATCACTAGCGAAATTAATCTGACGGTCATTAAAATTCCTATTATGAATACAATGTGCGTGCTAAAAAGCTCGATATTGAATAGTATTTCACCCTGAGGTTGAATATGCAAAACGAAATAGATAAAACCAAAAAACCTAAACAATACTTCCTTAAAGACTACAAGACTCCTGACTGGGAAGTCAGAAATCTCCATCTTACTTTTCAGATCTTTAAGGACCATTGTCTGGTTACCAACCTGTTTACCGTTAAAAAACTAGATTTACAG
>JAYVAZ010000707.1:0-5285 GCA_043750675.1 Pseudobdellovibrionaceae bacterium
GGTCAGTGCCAATACACCGGGTTGGTGTTTAGGTGGATCTGCAAAAAACGGATTGGATGAAAATTCTTTTGAAGAATCCTATGCCTTAGAACTGGACGGGGCGGGTAATATGTTGGTCGGCCAATATCAAAACCCAAGTATAAAAATATTTAATCAAGATACTGGGGTTTATGGTGGATCATTAGTGGCATCAAGCTCGGCCCCAACATCATGGAGCAATAATGCAACCGTTGTGGCAGAAAATTATGGTTTTGGTGATGGCGATTATTATTCGCCTGCCGGTGATTTTTCTGATGGAACATTTTTGTATGTGGCGGACAGAAGAAATGGTCGTGTGAAAAAAATCAATTTATCAACGGGCGCACTGGTTGGTTGGATCGGTGGATCAACAACGGTTCCCACTGGTGGAACCTCGGCCAGTTGTTTAACGATGAATCCGATGTCGGTGACTCCGGCGTGGTGTTATGGTTCTTTACCAAACGCCTGGGATGGAACGGGAATTAATTATATCAATAGCACGACCATGACTGGTTTAATGAATAACCCAAGTGGTATTACGGGGGATGGAACTTTTATTTACGTAACAGATACAGGTTGGAACAGAATTAATAAGTTTAATGCCGCTACTGGCGCCTTTGTTGGTTGGATCGGGAAAATAGCAACAGTTCCTGCGGGTGGTGCTGCGGGTTGCACGACGGCTGGTGTAAATACCTTTACACCGGGTTGGTGTACGGGCGGTGTTCCTACGAATGGAAATGGTGATGGAATGTTAGATCGTCCGACAGGTATTACCTACGTCGCTTCAACTGGTTATTTATACGTTGTGGATAACAATAATCATAGAATTAATTCTTTTAATGCGACGACCGGTGCGTACAATGGCTGGATCGGTCGCACCAATGCGGCGCCCTCTAGCGGTTGTACAACCGCAAGTAATGGCAGTTACACGGTTTCCACAAGCGGTTGGTGTAAGGGTGGGACGTCCACGAATGGAAACTGTCCTGGGGAGAGAGGCGGTGGATTTTGCTTTTTTGGAGGTTATGCCGATTTTTCTGGGATAACAAATGATGGTACTTATTTGTATATTGCAAATACAAGAAATTATCGAATTGATAAAATCACCTTAAATGGTGTTTGGAGTGGTGGAGTTTTACCAAGTAAAAATACTTATACTAATGTTTGGTCAACTGTTCCTGCGACAGTGGGTAGTTGGAATACTGGCGGTTGTGATTATCCAAGAGGTATCTGGACGGATGGAACGAATATTTACGGTGCTAATGCGAATGATTGTGGTTGGAATGGTGGTTCACCTTTCGTATGGAAGCTGAACTTAACAAGTGGAAACATGATTGGATGGCAAGGTGGAATTATGCCGGGACAATTACCTTCAAATGGCGATCCAGGCTGTGCCGGAGCATCGGGGGCCACTCCTGGTTGGTGTCAAGGAGGCGTGTCTCTAAACAGTTATAAGATGGGCCAATTTAATGAAGCCCGTGGTGTGACTGGAGATGCTTACTATATCTATGTGACAGATGATGATACACATAGGGTCACCAGATTGCCAAAATAGATTTGATGAGTTCATCGGGCAATGTTTTACTTATTGGTTGAAAAATTTTTAAAGCCAAATAGGAGATAAGTTGGGAAGGAATGTGTCATTTTAGGTCATTCCTAGGGTTCCAAAAATTTTTTTATATCTCATAAATCCAGTGTGCGTTTCAATTAAGGATAAATTCTTTAAATCGCATATATTAATTTTTAAATAATTTGCAGCCCTTTTAAACGACTATTTTTAGTCTCATTTTCATAATTCTCTTATTAAGTTTTTATCAATTATTAAGCCCTAAGTCTTCCAGTTTACAGCGGAAAATGACGATAAGTAGTATCGGAGGTCATCCGCTTTGAAGGTATTTTTGTTAACCATTTTAATTTTAACTGCAAATTATTTGACGGCTTGTCGAAGCGGCGGTTCAGCCGCTATTGCGCCGCCGACCGTGACAGGTACGCCCATAGTTACTGCGACAACAATTACGACGCCAGCGATATCGCCTTATTATTCAAATTCAAATTCAATAACAATTTCTGGATTGTGTACAAATAATTATAAAGTTTATTTATCTGGCGCACAAACAGGCTTTCAAATTTGTCAAAATTCAACATACAGTTTTAATGCGACGGCCAGTAGTGATGGAATTTATAATTATTTGGTGAACCAATCCAATTTAGACGGATCGACTTCTTTGCCGACGCCTTTGGTATGGATACGTAAAACAAGTGTGGCAAAGCCTTTAATTTTGAATCCTTCTACCGTAACCTATGCTTCCGCAGAAGCCATCCTGACTATTTCGGGCTCTTGTGAAACCGGGTCAACTATTTCACTGTCAATTGATGGTATAGGCACTACAAGTTGTATAAATTCAACATTTTCAATAGACCTTCCAAAATTTATCGATGGTAACTATCAAGTCCAAGTGAACCAGACGGATGTGGCAGGCAATACGGCTTTTTCGGGTTTCCTATGGGCAAAAAATGCGCTTGTGGTAACACCGCTGAATCCTTTATTACAAGTCACAAGTTCACAAATGCTAACGATCAGTGGTGGAACGGGTGTGTATACAACGTCCATCATTACGAATCTATCTGGGGCCACTTACAACACAACAACAAAAATTTATAAAGCTGGAACTCTTGCTGGTGTTACGGACATTATTCAAATTCAAGACTCAAAGGGCGTAACTTTGAATGTTAATGTCGCGGTGGTTGCCGGAGTGCCGGATCATTTGTCTTTGGCTGCTATCAGTGGGCACAATCAAAATACCTTGATCGGTGAAGATTTAGCTTTACCATTGAAAGCCAAAGTTGTTGATCAGTATGAAAATGGTATTTCCTTTTATCCTGTTTATTTTCGCTTGATTCAAGGTGACATGAGTTTCAATTCTTCACCTTTACAAGTCAGTGATTTAAATGGATATGTGAGTGTCCCGATGAAAATGGGAACGAATGCCATTAAAAATACGATTGATGTAAGACCATTAAGTGGGATTTTGCCAGACCTTGCTGCAACGGGAAATGCACAACTAACTTTTAGTGAAAGTTCAAGTTCTAATGGGCATAGCAATTTAGGTGCTTTATTTATTGTGGGACAAAATCCTTCCAATGTTTTTATTGCCGATATCAATGGCGATGGGAAAAAAGACGCCGTCGTTTTAAATTCGGGTGATCCAAGTATTGCTTTGTTATTAGGTAAAGGAAATTCACTTTTTGAAACTATGACCAAAATTCTGGGCATATGCAGTTCCCCTGGTGGATTGGCGTTAGCTGATGTGAATGGTGATTCTAAATTAGATTTGATCAATTCTTGCGGAGCCTCTCCCGTGACCGCTTTACAGATTCGGTTAGGGTTTGGCAACGGAACTTTTCAAGCGCCGATGAACGTTGCGATCGATGCCGCTGAAAATATTCCAGCCAATATTCTATTGGCCGATTTTAATAATGATTCCAAGTTGGATATCGTCCTAAGTTTAGCGGGTAGTGCTGCCGTTTCAGTTAGGTTGGGTAATGGAAACGGAACTTTTGCAGTGCCAAGTATTTACCCAGTAGGAAATGGCCCTACGTCTTTGGCTGTCCTTGATGTTAACAAGGACAATTTTAAAGATCTTGTTGTGGTGAATTCTGCGGATTCTACTTTTAGTTTGTTGGTGAATAATACCCTAGGAGCTTTTGGAGCACAAACCAATTTCGGAACTGGTAATAATCCCGTTGGAATAGTCGTCGGAGATTTTGATACTGATGGGTATTCGGATGTCGCTGTCGTCAATAGTGGGGAATCGAATGTCAGTATTTTCATCAATGATCATGCATTGGCGTTTGATGCGGGAGCCACACCTGGTGTCGGTGGATCGCCAAATTCGATTTTTGCAAAAGATGTTAACAAAGATGGTAAACTGGATCTTGTCGTTACAAATGGTGACGATAATAATTTGACTGTATTGGCCGGTCAAGGCAATGGCCTATTTACGACATTAATCACAAAGCCAACGGTGCTGAATCCGAATTTCATTACTGTCGATGATATCGATAATGATGGAAATCAAGATTTAATAGTTTTAGGAAACGGAAATCATGATTTAGAAATTTTACCAGGTGATGGAGTCGGTCAATTTGGCTTTATCGCAAGTACTGATTTGGTTCCCAATTTTGCGGTTTCTGTTGATTTTGATAAAGATGGATTTATGGACGCGATTGTAGTCAGTCCAACGATGAAAACATTGAAAATTTACCTTAATAATGGAAAAGGCAGACTCATTTATCAATCAAGTATTGGTACCGCGGATACAGTGACATCCCTAGTGGCGAAAGATGTCAATGTTGATGGGAAAATTGATTTACTATTTACAAATTCTACGCAATCAAGTTTTAGTGTGATGTTAGGCAATAGTGGCGGCGGCTTTGAGTCCCCAACAAGTTTTACTGTGGGTGGTTCACCAAGTTTTATTTTGCTAAATGACTTTGATCAAGACGGCAAATTAGATGTCATTGTTTCAAATGCCACAAGTAATTCTGTGAGCATTCTATTTGGTGATGGTTTGGGTGTTTTTGCCAATAAGGCCGATTATAATGTGGCGGCAACGCCAAGTTCGATCGTGGCAACTGATTTAAATAATGATAACTCTTTAGATTTAGTAGTGACCAATAAAAACAGTGGAACGGTCAGCGTTTTGATTGGAAATGGAGATGGAACTTTTCAAACTCAAAATATTTATAATGCAGGAACCACTCCCGTAAGTATCATCTCGGACGATTTAAATAACGACGGCGCCGTTGATATTGCAATAAGTTGCAATGGCGATGCGGTTGTGACGGTATTATTAGGAAATGGAGATGGGTCATTCCGCGCGCCTAATTATTATGCCGCAGGTGCGACTCCTAAAACTTTAGTCAGTGGTGATTTTAATGGGGATGGTAAACTTGATTTAGCGGTTGCCAATGATACCAGCAATATTTTTAGCATTCTATGGGGATCAGGTACTGGTCAATTTAATACTTCTTCTTCTTTTGATACCAAAGGTGTGGCTAGTTTTTTATTGGCGCAAGATTTTAATAATGATGCGGCAATAGATGTTCTTGTCTTAGAAAGCACTAATAATTTAATTGAAGTATGGTTGGGGCATTGATGAAATGTTTTTATAAATCATCCCGTAATACCTATTACTTCCTCTTGAAAACTAGGGCCGCCTTTAGGTTCTGTGTAAAAGTAAATCCTACTTATCAATCATTATTTAAAT